>JBGOXZ010000349.1:0-3440 GCA_041479395.1 Opitutaceae bacterium | reverse complement strand
GGCCCGGGCGGCGGCTTCGCTGCGGGGCCGGCGGGATGCCGCTACAGCGCGACTATCTGGGGCCGCCCCGGCAGGGGCGCAGGAGTTTCGGAATCGTCGGATAGGTGACGATAACCAAGCCTGAGAACCACGCCTTTGGGAGCACCGCCGGCTCCGTCCCCGAACCCCGAGCTATTTTCGCATTTTGAAACAAATGCTTGACTTCTTGTTTTCTGCATGTATTATTACATGCATATGACAATCGAACCCAAAGGCCCGCAAGCAGCCCGTCTGCGCCAGCGCAAGTTCGAGTTGCTGCGCCGCTTCCCCATCCCGCCCGACCTGCTGCCCGGTTCGCTCTCGCTGACTCACCGCCGTTGTGGCCAGCCCACCTGCCATTGCGCCTCCGACAAGAAGGGGCACCCCATCTGGTTCCTCACCTTCATGGCCGGCGGCAAGAAGCGTGTCGAGCGAGTCCCCGTGGAATGGGTCGAGGAAGTTCAGCGGCTGGTCGATGCCGGCCGGGAGTTTAAAAACGCGGTTGCCGAAGTCTTCGCCGCCAACGCGCAACTGCTGGCCCTTTGGCGGCAACAAAAGGGCCGGTGAAAGCGCCTACGCCACGCCACCTGCGCAAGTATGTGGCGGGGTGTTTGCGCCTGAAGTGGTACTTGCAAGCGCCGGGGGACGGGCGCGTGCAACCACGCATCCCCGCCAGCGTCCTGCTGTGGGCGCTGCTGATCGGGCAGATTCTGCGTGAGTGCAGCTTCGCCGCCGTGGAGGCTCTGGTTTGCTCGTCGGCCCGTCCGGCCCTGCGTGTTTCCCGAACCTTCGGCGACGACACGCTGAGCTATTTCGTGGAACGGGCCGATCCCAACGCGACCCGAAAGGCCGCGGTGGCCGCGATTCGCCGCGCCAAGCGAAATAAGGCCTTCGACGGCAGCCGGCTCATTGGATTGGCACTGGACGGAACCAGGGCGGGTGGCTCCGCCGAGAAGATCTGCTCCCTTTGCCGTCCCACCAAGAATACGAAGGACGAGATTATCGGCTACCACCACTCGGTGGTCATGATCAGCGTCGTGGGGACCGGCCTCTCGCTCCCCTTCGATGTCGAGCCTTACGGGCCGGGCGACAGCGAGTACGCAGCCGGCCAAAGGCTGCTGCGACGCGCCGTTGGTAATTTCGGCCCCCGCTTCGCTGATTACGTGGTGGCCGATGCCAAGTTCGCCACCGCGCCGTTCCTGAAAATCGCCGGAAAGCTGAAGACCCTGGTCGTCGCCCGCCTCAATGACAACCTCCCGGAATTGTTCGCCGCTGCTCAAAAACGCTTGGGCAGCGAACCACCGCATGCCGTCTTCCGGCACGGCAACGACCGCGTCGAAATCTGGGACGCCGATGATTTTGATCCTTGGGAAACCCTCGACTGGGAAACGGTCCGCGTCATCCGCTACCGCCAACATAAGCCCGACGGCACGGTCGTCGAAGCCTACTGGCTGACCAACTTCTCCCGGCATCGCGTCGGCAGTCGCGAAATATTCCGCATCGCGAAAAGCCGCTGGGAGATTGAGAACCAGGGGTTCAACGATGCCAAGAACCGTCATCAGATGGAGCACATCTGCCACCATGAACCCAACAGCCTGGTTGTCGTCTGGCTGATTATGGCCCTGGCGCTAACCATTGAGCGCCTGTACCGTCTTCGCTACCTGCATCGCGGCAACCACCCCGTTCTGACCGCCATCGCATTCGTTCGCCTGCTGCGCCTCAGCCTTTGCGCCGTCGCCCACATCGACAGCAGTTAACTCCACACGCCGTTTTCCGCGGGCCCCTCCCCTTCATCTCGGCGGCCCCGGCGCGGCACGCTCACCGCGCACCCGCACGCGTCCGCCCGGAGAATACCCCCACTCCCGCCCAGGCACCTCCGACGCGCTCCCAACCGTAATTCCTGCCCCGTAGCTGTTCCCCTGCCGAAAGGTTCCGAAACTGCTGTGAATAGTCCCGGCGGCTTGATTTGAAGCGCCGCGCCGACGTATCATTCGGCTGCTGGTTAAGTCATCGGCAGGAGGTGGACGGATGTCTTCCTGGAGGTTGCTCGTTATTCGTGTCGCTCTTCCGGCTCTCTTCCTTACCAGCGTTCTGGCGGCGCAGGAGTCGCGCGGCAAGATTCTGGGGCGCGTGCTGGACGCCACGGGCGGGCTCATTCCCGGCGCCAGCCTCACCGCGATTCACACCGACATGGGGACGCGCACGACGGCGGTCAGCAATGCAGCCGGCAACTTCGAACTAAACTACCTGCTGCCGGGCACCTACCGCATCGAGGTCAAGGCGACGGGATTCAAGCAATACACCCGCCACCCCATCGAGGTGCGCGTCGGCGACGCCATCACACTCGACATCAACATGATAGTTGGCGAGGTAACCGAGAAAATCGATGTGGTCGCCGAAGCGCCGCTGCTGGAATCATCGTCGGCCACCGTGTCGTCCACCATCGATCACCGGCAGTTGGCGGACCTGCCGATGGGCGGCGGCGACGTGATGTTCCTCACCCAACTGGCGCCCGGCATTACCACGGGCCAGGCGCCGGGGCATAACTGGCTGCCCAGCGCCACCGACGTGATGTCGAATGTCACGGTGGCCGGCACCCACAACGGCAACAGCGATTTCGCCCTGGACGGGATCGCCAACATGACCGGGAGCTCGGTGTCGTTTGCGCCGCCCGGCGACATGGTGCAGGAGTTCCGCGTCCAGACCGTCAGCTACGATGCCTCGCTGGGGCACGCCTCCGGCGCCAGCGTCAACATGAGCATGAAGGCGGGCGGCAACGCCCTGCACGGCACCGCGGAATGGATGAACGCGCCGAATCCGTGGCAGGCCAACGACTTCTTCACCAACAAGCAGCTCTACAGCGCTCCGGTGACGCCGGAGAGGATTGCGCAGCTCGTGGCGCCGCGCAAGGTCAACCGCTATTCGGCCACCATTGGCGGCCCCATTTACTTGCCGAAGCTCTACGATGGCCGCAACCGCACATTCTGGACCTATGCCTTCCAGGGCTTCAACCGGAAAAACCCGAATACGGCCTACTACATGGTGCCGACGGCGGCGGAACGGCAGGGGGATTTCTCGGCGCTGCTCAAGGTCAGCCCGCAGTACCAGATTTATGATCCGAACACCATTGCCTTGGCCTCGGGTGGCCGCACCAGCCGCCAGGTCCTTGCCGGAAACATCATCCCCACAGCAAGGCTCGATCCCATCGCCCAGATCTACATGAAGTTCTATCCGCTGCCGAACGCTCTGGGCACCGTCGATGGCCAGCAGAACTTCAACGAGATCAGCGCCAATAGCAACGACTTCATCCAGAACATGGTGCGCGTGGACCACAACTTCAGTGAAAAGCACCGCCTCTTTGGGCGCGTCACCCATTCCTGGCTGCATTTCTACCGCGGCGATTTCTTCGGCAACCAGATTCG
>JBGOXZ010000348.1:0-3443 GCA_041479395.1 Opitutaceae bacterium | reverse complement strand
GGTAATGCTGCGGGATGAACTCGGAGCAGAGCGTGAGCACCTTTTGGAGGCAGTCCTCAGCCGAGTCGGCGGCGATGAAATTGAGATCGCTCCACGCCTGCATTGCAGCGAAGTCGTGCGCCACCTGCGGGGGCCGCGGATCGCCGGCGTTGATGGCGTGGGCGGTGGTGACGATGAGACTTTGGCCCTGCTGGCGGTAGATGACCGTGAGGCGCGTGATGGGGATGGGGACACCGTCGCGCTCGCCGGCGACAATGAGATCCTTGAGGACGTTGCCGGCGCCCACGGAAGGAAGCTGATCAATGTCACCCACGAGCAGCAGGTGTGCGCGGGACGGCACGGCCGCAAAGAGCGCGGCGGCGAGGCGCGTGTCGAGCATCGAGACCTCATCAACGATGAGGAAGTCGGTGGCGAGCGGGCTCGACTCGTTGACCGTGAAGCCGCCTTTGGCGGCGTCGAACTTCAACAGGCGATGGATGGTCGAGGCAAAACCGCCAGTGGTCTCGGTGAGCCGCTGGGCGGCGCGGCCGGTGGGCGCGGCGAGGTGCACGCGCACCCGTTTGGCTTTGAGGATGTGGACCAGCGCGCGCAGGATCGAGGTTTTGCCGGTACCCGGTCCGCCGGTGAGAATGCTGAGCTTGTGCGTGAGCGCGTGGCGCACGGCGGTGGCCTGCAGTTCGTGAAAGACGAAGCCGGCGCGTTCCTGCGCCCAGGCGAGAGCCGCCTCCACCTTGATCGACGGCAGCCCCGAGGCCACCCGCGTGAGCCGCGCCACGACGGCGGCGATCTTCTGCTCGGCGTAATCGTTGACGGGCAGTTGGAGAAAGGCGGAGCCGGGCAGGGGATGCGCGACGCCGGCGATTGGTTGCCGGACAAGCTGCTTCGACTCCACCAGCGCGTCGATCCGCGCAGCCACACGCTCGGCGGTGGTCTGGAGGAGCTCGCTCGCATAGTCGCGCAGGTCGGCCTCGCGGTAGGCCGTGTGGCCGTCCTCCTGCAGGGATTCCAGGGCGTAGAGGATGCCGGCATCCAGCCGCGGCGGGGCGTCGTTGGCGAAGCCGAGATTGATGGCGATGCGGTCCGCGGTCTTGAAGCCGATGCCCTCGATCTCGCGCGCCACGCGGTAGGGTTCGGCGAGCAAGACGGGCTTCGCCTGCACGCCGTAGCGGTTGACGAGCTTGACGCACTGCGAGGTAGTGACGCCGTAAGTCTGGAGGAAAATATGGATTTCGCGCAGCGCGCGCTGGTCTTCCCAGGCTTTCTTGATGGCGGCAGCGCGCTTCGGACCGATGCCGGGCACGCGACGCAGGCGCGCGGACTCCTCGCTCAGCACGCGGAAGGTGTCGGCGCCAAACGCATCCACGATCTTGTTGGCGTACACCTTGCCGATGCCCGGCACGAGGCCGCTGCCGAGGTATTTGCGAATGCCGTGAACGGAGGAGGGCAGCTCCGAGGTGAAGGTCTCGACCTTGAACTGATCGCCGTGCTGGCTGTGGCGCGTCCATGAGCCGCGTAGGTGCAGCGTCTCACCGCACTGCACGCCGGGCAGAGGGCCGACAATGGTCACCTTTTCATCGGTGTCCTCGCGCCGAAATTCAGCGATGGTGTAGTGGTTCTCCTCGTTGAGGAAAATGATGCGCTCGAGGACGCCGGCGAGGGTATCGGGAGAACCAGCCACGGATTCCACCCTCCTACGCCGGGGCGGCGGAGGGCAAGCACCGATCGGCGCGGGCACGATTCAATCCTAACCGTCAGGGGCGCAGCTCAGTTTTTGAGCAGCCGGACTGAGGCATCCGACCGGTTCGGGAAGTAGCGCAGCCATTCTGGCTGCCTTGGTGGCAGGCTGGAAGCCTGCACCGCAGTGGGCAGTGTCATCCCTGCCTTCACCCATCTTTGCCGGCTGGAAGCCTGTGTTACGTGGTTGCAGGCCTCCTGGCTTGCATCATCCTTGCAGGCTGGAAGCCTGCGCCATGGCATGCGGTCTGTCGTTCAGAAACTGAGATGCGCCCGGCCCTCAGAATTCCGACAAAGAACGCCTGACAGACGCGGGAGTTGGGCTTATGATCTCGAATGAGAAGAGAAAGGATCCCATATGCCGATCTGCGCTCGCTGTAACGGCAAGGGCACCCTCGAATGCCCCGAGTGTGAAGGTCGTGGCGTGGTGGAGGAGGAGGCCCAGCTCGAATTGATCACCGAGACTGCCCGCAGCTCCGGCAAGTGCCCAGTGTGCAAGGGAAAGGGAATGGTGGCATGCCCCGATTGTGAGGGGTCCGGGGAAGTGGATGATCAGGATGATTGATTCGCGGATCCCCGGTCCACGGGCCGGAACGGACTTCGGGATTTGCCCGATGGCGCTGTTGGATATGGTGACAGGCGGAACATGTCTCTGAAAATCAAACGCGTCTACGATTCTCCGGCGGTCGATGACGGCGTGCGGGTGCTCGTCGACCGCCTGTGGCCGCGCGGCCTGACGAAGGCGGCGGCCGAGCTCGACGTCTGGCTGCGTGAAATCGCGCCGAGCGACGCGCTGCGCCGGTGGTCCGCGCATGATCCGGCGAAATGGGAGGAGTTCCGCCGGCGCTACCACCGCGAACTCGACCAGAACGACATCCCGGTCGCGCGTCTGGCGGCGCTCGCGGCGAAACGCCGGGTCACGCTGCTCTTCGCCGCCAGGGATGCCGCCCGGAACAACGCCGTGGCGCTCCGGGCCTACTTGGAGCGATCCGGGGATGGTGGCGCCTCGAGACGCAGGCCGAAAGCCTCACGCGCAAGCGAAAACAGATCGGGATAGATGTGCTTTGCGCCGGCGGCCCGAAGCTCCTGGATGGAATGCGTGCCCGTCGTGACCAGATAGCAGGTGAGCCCCCCCGTGCGGGCGGCCTCGGCGTCAAAGGGAGAGTCGCCGACGAGGCAGGTGGTCGCGGCGTCGGCGCCGAGCGCGGCGAGCACGTGCGCGGTGAACTTGGCGTCAGGCTTGAGCCACGGCGTATCATGCGCGCCGAAAATGCCGCGGAACAGCGGGGCGATGCCGAGGTAATCGCACACCAGGCGCGAGGAGGAGCCGTACTTGTTGGTGAGGACAGCCAGGGTGCAGCCGCCAGCGTGCAGGGTGCGCAGCAATTCACCGGCGCCGGGCATCAGCTCCACACCCTCGAGCATGGTCCGGTCCCAGTGGGCGCGGTAAATCCGCAGCGCCCGGGGCACATCGGCCTCGCGCACGAAACGGCGCATGGCGTTCTCCAAGCCGCCGCCGATGGCGCGCCGGACCTGCTCGCGGGTCGGCGCCGGCAACCCCAGCTGCGGGAGCGTGTGCGCATAGCAGCGGTGGATCGCCGGCAGGTGATCGAGCAGCGTGCCATCGAGATCAAACAACACGGTCCGGTAGCGCATGCCGCACAGAGCTTGCCTACGGATCACGCGGAATGACACGAAAAAATTCTGGT
>JBGOXZ010000347.1:0-3445 GCA_041479395.1 Opitutaceae bacterium | reverse complement strand
GAGCGCGCCCCGAAGCTTTCCACGCCGTACCATTTGTCCTCGATGGCCTGCAGTTCACTTCGGGAGAGCTTCGCGAAACCGGCCTCCACGACCTGCAAGAGACCGGTGTTTCCCCTGACCACGGCGCGATGGAATTCGCCGACTTTGAGCGGGGCGGAGTGGCGGAATAGATCCTGGATGCCCAGTTTGTACAGGTAGTAGAGCGCCGGCGGCTTATCGACGACGAACACGGCAACCCTGCGCTCCTTGGCCGCCTGCAGGATGGCCTCGAAGCTGTCGAAGAGCAGCAGATTTTCCACTCGCTTTTGCCGCAGGAGGTCGATGGCCGCATCGCCGGCTTTGACCCCCACGACGAATCCGGTCAGGGATTTCGCGTCCGTGATGCCCGCGATCTCGCGGTCGAAGAAGATGGGGACCTCGATCTTCTGGTACGGTCGCGAATAGTCGAAGTACTTCAATCGCTCGTCGGTCTTGAAGATCGTGTCGATGACCTCGAATTCGCCGGCGCGCATCCGCTGCAACGCCTGGCTCCAATCCATCGCGTGGATCTCGACCTTGATGCCGGTCTTCTGCTCCCACAGCCGCCACTGGTCGATCAAGATGCCCTGGATCCCACCCGCGCCGTCATGGAAAACGAACGGGGGATAGTGGTTGTCCATCACCACGCGGATGGACTGGGGACGGGGCTGCTCCGCGAACACCGATCCGTCGAGGAGAAGCAAAGCGCCGGCAAGAATCAGTGGGAGACGAAACCTGGAACGGGGTTCTTCCATGGTCGCCACCCTCTGCGGTCGTGCGCAGGGCCGCGGGTGCAGGCTCTCGAATCCTGGGCGTCGATTCCCAAGATACATCTCCGCGACAGAAACTATGCTCAGCGCGAACATGAACGGACCGGTCTGACCGTGTTTCTATTCCCTTCCTTACGCGAATGCACCATCATTTAAGCGCGAATGAGGTGCCTGCGCCGGCCAGGGATCCGCCGTCGCTTATCCAGCCGTGCCATGCTTCTGGCGGCGTCAGACGTTGCGTGCCGGAGCTGGATCTTGCGCCAAAACCGCGCAGAGATGATCACGCCGGGAGGCGGGCCGCCTGCGCAAGGCTACTGTTTGCGGCAGGGAAATTCGGTTACTGATTACTCCTACCGCCCGCCCGCGTCGGCCGGCTTCAGCAGCACATACGGCTCTTCGCGGAGCGCGGGCGCCCGCCGGCCGGCGAGCAGCGCGATCCACACCCGCACCGAAGCCAGCACGACGAGCGCCACCAGGACCAGGAACGCGCCGGTCACGACCGCGTCCACCTGATTGCTGAACGCCAGCCGGTGCCACTCCGCGAGTTGCGCGGCGGTTCCGCCGCCGGCGATTTGCCGGTGGAGGTCCGCGGCGGCGCTGAGAAAGCCGAGGCGCGGATCGGCCGAGAAGATTTTCATCCATCCCGCGGTCATGGTGACCGTGAGCAGCCAGGTCAGCGGGAGCAGCGGCACCCAGAGATAGCGCAGGCGGCCCATCTTGATCAGCACGGTGGTGCCGAGCGCGAGGGCAACCACCGCCAGGAGCTGGTTGGCCACGCCGAAGATGGGCCAGAGCGAATTGATGCCGCCAAGCGGATCGACGACGCCTTGGTAGAGAAACCAGCCCCAGGCCGCGACAAACGCGGCGCTGGCGATCCAGTTGCCGGCCGTCGAGTGCGTCTCGCCCAAGGGCCGCCACACGTAGCCCAACAGATCCTGAACGAGGAAGCGACCCACCCGCGTGCCGGCGTCAATGGTCGTCAGGATGAACAGCGCCTCGAACATGATGGCAAAGTGATACCAGAGCGCCAGGGCGGCCTTGCTCCCGAGCACGCCGGCAAACATGTGCGCCATGCCCACGGCGAACGTGGGCGCGCCGCCCGTGCGCCCGACCATCGTGATCTCGCCCACCGACGCGGCCAGCTCCCGCATCTGGTCCGCGGTGACGGGAAACCCCAGCGCCGTGACCTGTGCCGTCACGGCGGCGACGTCGCCTTTCATGTTGATGGCGAAATACTGGCCCGGCTCCAGCGCGGCCGCGGCGATGAGCGCCATGATGCCCACCACCATCTCGGTGATCATGCCACCGTAAGCGACGAAGCGAATGTCGCTCTCACGAGCCAGCAGCTTGGGTGTGGTGCCCGAAGCCACGATCGAATGAAAACCCGACACCGCGGCGCACGCGATGGTGATGAAGCAAAAGGGAAAGACCGGCCCGGCGAAGACCGGTCCGCTGCCGTCGATGAACCGGGTCAAGGCGGGCATCCTGAGCGGCGGCGCCAGCACCACAATCGCCACGCCCAGCAACGCCACCGTGCCCAGCTTCATGAACGTGCTCAGATAGTCGCGCGGCGCGAGCAAGAGCCACACCGGCAACACCGACGCCACAAAACCGTAACCCATGATCCACCAGGCCAGCGTCGTCCCCTGCAGCGTGAGCCAGCCGGCGAGTTCGGTGCCGTGCAGCCATTGTCCGCCAACCACCGCACCCAACAGCCCGACAAAACCGAGCACGCTCACCAGACCGAGCCGGCCGGGCGTCCAGTAGCGCAAACTCAGCCCCATGAGGATCGCGATGGGCATCGTGGCCGCAATGGTGAACAGACCCCACGGGCTCTCCGCCAGCGCTTTCACGACCACGAGCGCGAGCACCGCCAGCAGGATGATCATGATCGCGATGATGCTGATGAGGGCGAGGAATCCGGTGAACGGCCCGACCTCCTCGCGCACCATCTGCCCGAGCGACTTGCCGCGCCGGCGGATCGAGCAGAAAAGGATGATCGAGTCGTGCACGGCGCCGCCCAGCGTGGCGCCGATGAGAATCCACAGCATGCCCGGCAGGTAGCCAAATTGCGCGGCCAGCACCGGCCCTACGAGCGGACCCGGCCCCGCAATGGCGGCAAAATGATGACCGAACACGATCCAGCGGTTGGTTTGCACGTAGTCCCGGCCGTCCTCGTGCACGACGGCGGGTGTGGCGCGCAGCTCGTCCACCGTCAGCACCCTGGCCATGAGCCAGGCACTGTGAAAGCGCCAGGCCACGGCGAAGACGCACCCCGCCGCAACGACCAGCCAGAGCGCGCTGACCGGCTCATTCCGCGAGAACGCCAGCACGGCGAGCGAACCGGTGCCGAGCACCACGACCAGTGTCCAGATCGACACACGCGACCAACGGGGGAAATTGATACCTCTCATGGCGGAATGCGGGAGATTCGCGGAGGCATAACATGGGGCGCTTCGCACGGATTTTCCACGAAAAAGTCCCGCGCGGCCACCCAACCGGGACGATGCAGTTGAACGACAGACTCACCCGCGACGTCCGTCACCGTTCGGTTGTAGGGCCGGAGCTTGCGTGCCCGCCGTAGCCTCCGGCGGAGGCTGGGGTCCGGGCCGGTGCTTGCGAGTGAACGGCACGCGCCAAGGCGCGGCCCTACAGAT
>JBGOXZ010000346.1:0-3453 GCA_041479395.1 Opitutaceae bacterium | reverse complement strand
GTGTCTGACGCAGTTCGATGACACGTCCTAAACTTAACTAAGTATTACTAGAGCTGCGTCTGGATTGCCCTCAGCAGCGACGCATAGTCATCGACCGCGGGAAACTGGGGAAACTGCTGCACGACGGCGGCGGGCGCGCGAAACAGGATGCCATGGTCGGCCCGGGTCAGCATCGTCGTGTCGTTGAACGAGTCGCCCGCGGCCACGACGTGGTAGTGAATCGACTGCAGGGCCTCGACCGAACGGCGCTTCTGATCCGGGACGCGCAGCTGGTAGCCGGTGATGCGGTCGTTTTCCACGATCAGCCGGTTGCAGAACAGCGTGGGCCAGCCGAGCTGGCGCAGCAGCGGTTGCGCAAACTGCTCAAACGTGTCGGAGACGATGATCACCTGCGCTTGCGCGCGCAGTGTGTTGAGGAACTCGACCGCCCCGGGCAGCGGGGAGAGGGAGGCGATGACGCCCTGAATCCGCGAAAGGGTGATGCCGTGCCGGTCGAGAATCGCGATGCGGCCGCGCATCAGTTTGTCGTAGTCGGGCTCGTCTCGCGTGGTGCGCCGCAGTTCGGGAATGCCGGTGCGTTCGGCGACCGCGATCCAGATCTCCGGCGTGAGAACGCCTTCCATGTCCAGCGTGACGATGCTCTGCTGCACGATCGCGGAGTGGACCGGAAGTTTGCAGCGCTGGCAAGCCGCGACCAACGCCGGCGGGCGTCAGCCGGTCATTGCGGGAGGACGGTGCGCGCCGAGGCAATCCAATCCTGATCAGTCAGGATCCAGCTGGATCGCCGCGCCCGGTGTTGCCGGGCTCGCCCTGACCGGAAAGCGATGCCGCGCCGCGGGCATTAGCCGTGGGCACGGCGCAAGGTTCGCACGGCGTGCGGGCTCCACCGGGGACGATCGAAAGACTGCGAATCAGGAATACTTGGCGAGCAGCGGTGCCAGTTGCCGGCGCGTTTTAGCCGGCCAGAGCTTTTTGTCGGTCATGATGGCGTTCTTCAGCGCGTCGTGGCACGGCCAGTCTGGCTTGAGCGGCATCCGCGGAATGACGTGGGCGATGACTCGCTTGGCCGTCTCGGCGTTTCGATGCAGGTGTTCGACCACCATTTCGGTCGTCACGTGGGCCCCGTCCGCCTTCCAGCAGTCGTAGTCGGTGACCATGGCCATCGCGGCATACGCAATCTCGGCTTCGCGGGCGCACTTGGCCTCGCCGAGGTTGGTCATGCCGATGACGTCGTTACCCAAGCGGTGGTTGGTCAGCGATTCGGCCCGCGTGCTGAAGGCGGGGCCCTCCATGCACACGTAGGTGCCGCGATCGTGAACCCGTGCCTTCACCGCCGTGGCGCTGGTCAGAAGCAGGCGACGCAGTTCCTCGCAGATCGGGTCGGCGAAGGCGACGTGAGCCACTATGCCGCCACCAAAGAAGGTGTGTTCCAGCGATTTCTTCGTCCGGTCGAGAAACTGATCAATCATCACCACGTCGCACGGGTGGTAGCGCGCCTGCAGTGAACCGACGGCGCTGACGCTGATGATCCAGTCCACCTCCAATTTTTTCATGGCCCAGATGTTCGCCCGGTGGTTCAGCTCGCTCGGCAGGATGCGATGCCCGCGGCCGTGCCGCGGCAGGAACACGATACCGCGTCCGGCGATCGTGCCGGTCAGCAGGTCGTCCGAGGGCGGACCGAAGGGGGTCTTCACCCGGCTCCAGGCCTGATCTGCGAACCCTTCGAGGTTGTAGAGGCCGGTGCCCCCGATGATGCCGATGCGATGGTGGTTCATGCGCGTTTCTCCGGTCCGCCATGGCTAGCGGCTGAATCACCTCCTGTAAAACTCCGTTTTCTGCGGGCTGCGGTCAGCCCCCGAATCCACCGGCCAACGGGAAGTGATGCCAAGGCCCTTTGAGGATCGATTCGCCACAAAACCGGCAGAAAGACATGTCAACTAGGGCGTGTCTTGAAACCCCATATTTTTGGAATTTGTCATGCTGAGCGGAGCGAAGCATCCAGCAAGCGGCCGCAGCGGGCTCCGGCGAGGTCCAGCTGGATTCTTCACTTCGTTCAGAATGACAATCCAGGTTTGAAGGCACGCCCTAATAGGGTCTTTTATCCCGCAGCATCGGCGGAAATGGAAATCAGGCGCGGTGCGGTGGACGGGTTTGGCGGGGTGCAAACCCGGTTTCAGGACGGCCTTGGAGGATGGGAGCTGGAATCTGGGAAAGGCGGAACAATTTTGGTCCGCGGCTCGTCGGTAGGGGTCGAGTTGAACGCACGGACTGCCCCGTAGAACGCATCGAGATTGGCCAGCGGGGAATCGCGCGGCACATCGCAGCCCGATGAAATGACGAAGTTGGGAAACGCCGCCGTGGCCGCAAGGAGTGCCGTGGTGCATGCCGCCATTTCCGCCGGTGTCGCGTGGCAGAAAACGGCCGCCGGGTCGAGATTGCCGCACAGGATGACGTCGGGCGGCACCTTGCCCAGCGCAGACGCCAGGTCCATGGGCGCGCCAAAGTGGAAGGTGCTCAACCCTGTCTCCAGGATGGCCGGCAGGTGCACGATCTTCGCCGCGCAGTTGTGCAGGATGATCGCAAACCGGCCGTCATCCACCGTTGCGGCGATCTGCCGGATGTAGGCGGAGGAGAACCGGGACAGGCTGCGCGGTGACAGCAGTCCCGCGGCCGGCTCGGCCATGATCAGGCCGTCGGCGCCGGCCTCCTTGAATGCCTGGACGTACGCACCCAGGAACCGCGTGCATTTCTCCAGCACAACGTGAATCAGGTCCGGCTCGAGCACGGTCAGTTCCATCGCCTCCTTCACGCCCACCACCCGGGAGGCCAGTGAAAACGGCCCGATGCAGCCGCCGAGCACCAGCGGGTGGTCGGCCAGTTGTCGCAGCCGGCGGGCCGCCTCCAGATAGACTCGCGTCCGCCGGTCCCCGGGCGCCGGCACGGGCAGGTTGTCCGCCTGCCCGCGGCTCGTGACCAGCCGGCCCGTGACGGACGGTATTTCGTCTTCCGGCTGGAAGATCTCGCAACCGAACGCTTCCGCCTCGGCGCTCAGGTCCATCGCCGTCAGCACAAACGGGGTTTGGTGACGTTGATGGAGCGCGGCTTGGATCTCGAACTGGACCTGGGGATCGCTAACGACGTTTCGCACCATTGCCCCCGCCAAAGCCATGCCGGGATAGGTCGCAATCGGCATGGCCTGCCGTCGGACGGACGCGAGAACCAGCCGGTTGACGACGTTAGAGCTCATGAGGATTGGGATTGGGAGAAGAGCGTGTCGTCCCGTGACGGAACGTCGAGGCGAGCGCGGCGATTCGTGCGATCGGCGCCCGCGAGGCGGGAACCTGACGTCCCAGAAGCAGGACGCCCAGCCTCAATCGCGAGCGACTACTCGAGATATCATCGACCGGGCGGCTTCGCCCAAGCGTCCTTCAGGGTGATGGTGCGATTGAAGAC
>JBGOXZ010000345.1:0-3458 GCA_041479395.1 Opitutaceae bacterium | reverse complement strand
GCGGCCGCCCAGTTGGCGCTCGCGCTGGGACATGCCGAAGACCACCGCCTCTTCCTCGCGCGCTCGAGGAACTGGCGGAACAGCATCGATCCCGAAATCCGTTACGCCCGCCGCCGCCACGCCGACGGTCGCTGGGTCGAGCCGTTCGACCTGTTCCACTTCGGCACCGAGGGTGGCTGGAACGGCCCGGGATTCGTCGAGGGCAACGCCTGGATCTACACGCTCTTCGTTCCGCACGACCCTGCCGGTCTCATCGCGTTCGTCGGCCGCGACGAGTTCAACTGCCGGCTCGAGGAGGGATTTGCCAAGAACCGGGTCGACCTTACCAACGAGCCGAACCTGCAGGCCCCGTTTCTCTTCAACTACTCGGGAAAGCCGTGGCTGACCCAGCTGCACACGCGGCAGTGCCTGGAGCGCAATTTCAGCCTATCGCCGCTCGGCGGCTGGCCGGGCGAGGAGGACGAGGGCCAGCTCAGCGCGGTCTTTGTGCTGTGGTCCCTGGGCCTGTTCGAACTCGATGGCGGATGTTCCGCGCCGCCCTATTACGACCTGACGACGCCCCTCTTCGATCGCGCGGTGATTCATCTCGACCAGCACTACTACGGAGGTCGCGACTTCGTGATCGAGACACACCGCAACGCCCCCGGCCACGTGTATATCCAGTCGGCGCGCCTCAACGGCCGTCCCCTCGCCCGTCCGTGGCTTTACCATTCCGAGATCGTCGCCGGCGGGAAACTCGAGTTCGAACTCGGTCCGGAGCCCAATCGTGAATGGGGCACCGGGCCGGGCGCCGCCCCGCCCATCGTCCAAGGTCCGCCCGATTCGCATTGACGTGCCCCGGCGACAGGCAGGGCGGCATCATCTGCCATCGCCAAGGCTGCGGCGGACGGGCCCGATGGCGCCGTTGGTGCGATGGGAGGGCGTCGCGTCTCCACCGGAGGCAATGCCGGGAGCGGCGACGCCCTCGTCACCGGTCGTCATCGCTGGCCGCAGAAAGGATAGATAAATCCGGCTTCCTATCCGCCGCGGTCCGGGATTATGTATCGGGGCGTCGCGCCCGCGTTGCAGTCGACGCGCCGGCGGCGGGCGCCATCGACACCGCCGGAGTTCACTTCGCCCCTGGCGAAAGCACCAACGATCCATGCACGTTCGCCTTTCCGCCCTCTTCGCCCAGCATTTCGGTGTCGCCCCGAGCGAAGTCGGCGATCTGCGCGCGCACGGTTCCGATCGGAGACTCTATCGTTTGCGCAGCGCCGATGGCCACACGGCCGTGGGCGTGGTATACGGCGAACGCGAGGAGAACGCGGCCTTCGTCGGCTTTTCGCGCCATTTCCGCGCCGCCGGCCTGCCCGTGCCTGCCATCTACGCCGAGGACCTCGCGGCGGACGTTTATCTCGAAGAGGACCTCGGCGATCTGACGCTGTTCGACCTCCTGCAGCGCGAGCGCGGCGACTCGCCCGACATGCCGCCGGCGATCGCCTCCATCTACGAGCAGTCGGTGCGCCTGCTCGCGCGCCTGCAGATCCAGGCCGGGCGCGGCCTCGACTACCAGCTCTGCTATCCGCACAGCGCCTTCGACCGGCGCTCAATGATGTGGGATCTCAATTACTTCAAATACTACTTTCTCAAGCTCGCGAAGGTCCCGTTTCACGAGCAAAGGCTCGAAAACGATTTCGACGCGCTGTGCGGCTTTCTCCTGCAGGCGCCCTCGGATTTCTTTCTCTACCGCGACTTTCAGTCGCGCAACATCATGGTGCGCGACGGCCGGCCCTGGTTCATCGATTATCAGGGCGGGCGGCGGGGGGCGCTGCCCTACGACCTCGCCTCGCTGGTGCTCGACGCCAAAGCCAACCTGCCGTTCGCCTTTCGCGATCACCTGAAGGAAATCTACCTGCGCACCGCGTCCGAGCTCACCGCCATCGACCCGGCGCAATTCGAGGATTATTTCCGCGGATTCTCGCTCATCCGCCTGCTGCAGGCGATGGGGGCCTACGGCTACCGCGGATTCTACGAGCGCAAGCCCCATTTCTTGCAGAGCGTGCCTTACGCCATCCGCAACCTCGAGCGCCTGCTCGCGGGCGGCGAGCTGCGGCACAGCGGAATGCCGGTGGCGATGCCGGAGTTGCAGCAGGCTTTGCACCGCATCGTCGCTTCCACGCAACTGCGCACGCTCGCCGAGGTGGCCGTGCCCCTCACCGTGCGCGTGGAGAGTTTCACCTACCAGCGCGGCTATCCGGCCGATTCGTCCGGGCACGGCGGCGGCTTCGTCTTCGATTGCCGGGCGCTGCCCAACCCGGGGCGCGAGGCGGCGTTTGCCCGGCTGACGGGCCGCGACGCCGAGGTCGCGGCCTGGCTGCGCAGCCACGATGAGGTCAGCCAATTCCTCGCGCAGATCCAGTTGCTGCTCGAACCGACCCTCGTCACCTATCAGCAACGGCACTTCACCCACCTGTCGGTCGCCTTCGGCTGCACTGGTGGACAGCATCGCAGCGTGTATTGCGCCGAAGCGCTCGCCCAATGGTTGCGCGGCCGCCCGGGGGTCATAGTCGAGGTGCACCACCGCGAACAGGACGCGTGGCCGAACGCGAATCCGGCCTGACGGCCGGCCCGCCCTCCCCTCCCGGATGGTCCCGCCCTTCTCCGCATGAAAGCCATGGTCTTGGCCGCCGGCCGCGGCATCCGTCTGAAATCCCTCACGGCCACCCGCCCCAAGGCGCTGGTGGAGATCGACGGGGTCACGCTGCTTGAGCACGTGGTGCGGCGGCTCGCCGCCGCGGGCGTGACCGAGGTGATCATCAATCTGCATCACTGCGCCGAAATGATCCCGCCGTTTGTCGAGCGGCACGGACGCTTCGGCCTGCGCCTCGTGGCTTACTCCGAAGAGCCCGAACTGCTCGATACCGGAGGCGGGCTCAAGCAGGCCGCTTGGTTCTTTGACGACGGCCGCCCGTTTCTCGTCCACAATGTCGATGTGCTGAGCGACATCGACCTCGCGGCGCTCTTGCGGGCGCATCAGGACTCCGGTGCGCTCGTCACGCTTGCAGCCAAAGCGCGGCCGGCGGAGCGCCCGCTGTTGTTCGATGCCGACGGACGTCTTGTCGGCCGCCGCTTTGCAGGTCGCCGTGACACACTCGTGCGGCCGCCGCACGGCGAAACCGTGCCGCTGGGTTTCTGCGGCATCCACGCCGCGTCCCCCGACCTCTTTGCCAAGATCACCGAGAACGGCGCGTTTCCCCTCGCCGAGTGTTACCTCCGCCTCGCCGGCTGCGGTGAGCCCATCTTCGTCCACCGCGCGGACGATGCGCGCTGGCGCGACTGCGGTCGCCCGGAGGATTTGCATCCGCTGTAAGGGCATTCACCCCGCTCCGCCACGGTCAATCGAGTCAGCGATTTACGGTTCCCAAGAATCTGCCGCGGCGTTATCTGGAAATCGCTTCGCAAACCGAGGTGCAGACGGG
>JBGOXZ010000344.1:0-3459 GCA_041479395.1 Opitutaceae bacterium | reverse complement strand
GAGCTTGCGGTAAAGCGGCATCTGGCCGCCCTCAAAGCCAGGACGGATGGAGCCACCGCTGCGGGCCGTCTGGCCTTTGCCGCCACGACCGGAGGTCTTGCCATGGCCGCCGCCTTCGCCGCAACCGACACGCTTGCGGCGGTGGACCGCACCAGGGACATTCTTAAGTTCGTGGAGTTTCATGGGCGTCTGGAATGGTGACCGGCGTTGCTGGGACCGGAGCGGGATCGGCGACCCCGCCTGCAGGATGAGGTTTCAACCATGGCTGCGGAGAGCCTGGACATCGGCGGCCAGGCGGAGCTTGCGCAGGCCGTTGAGCGTGGCGTGGACGACGGCGATGTGGTTCTTCGAACCCATCGATTTCGAAAGGATGTTGCGGATGCCCGCGGCCTCGAGGACCGCACGGACGCCGCCGCCGGCGATGATGCCGGTGCCGGGGCTGGCGGGGCGGAGGAACACCTTGCCGCCGTCGGATTCGCCGAGAACCTCATGCGGAATGGTGTCGCCCTTGAGTTTCACCGAGACCATGCTCTTGCGGGCGTGCTCGGTGCTCTTCCTGATCGCCTCGGGCACCTCGTTGGCCTTGCCGTAGCCGATGCCGACCCTGCCCTTCTGATCGCCGACGACCGTGAGCGCGGAGAAGCTGAAACGGCGGCCGCCCTTGACGACCTTGGCGCAACGGTTGATGAAGACGACCTTCTCGATCATCTCGGGCGCGCCGGAGGCGGTCTGAGGGGCTCTCGAGGCAGTGGAATTTCTGACAGGGATGCTCATGGGCGTTGGTTAAAAAACAAGGCCGGCGGCACGCGCGGCATCGGCAAAATTCTTCACCTTGCCGTGGTAGGGCCGGCCGTTGCGGTCGAAGACCACCTGGCTGAGCCCGGCGGCCCGGGCCTTGGCGGCGAAGGCCGCCCCGAGCGTCTTGGCGCCGGCAAGGTTGGCCTTGAGGTTCTGTTGGCGGAATTCGGGATCGACGCTGGAGAGAAAGACAACCGTGGTGGCGTTGTCGTCGTTGATCGCCTGGGCGTAGATGTGCTTGCCCGAAAACTTGACGCTGAGGCGCGGCCGCGCGGCGGTGCCGGCGATCTTCCGGCGGATGCGCCACTTGCGCTTCTGCAGCAGCTGGGCTTTGTAAATGGTGTTCATGGCTGGTGCGACCCGGTGAAAATTGGAAACGGGAGTCGTTACGCGACGGTCTTGCCTTCCTTGCGGCGGACGCGCTCGCCGACGATGCGCACGCCCTTGCCCTTGTAGGGCTCGGGCGGATAGAAGCTGCGAATCTCGGCGGTGACGGCGCCGACCATCTGCTTGTCGGCTCCTTCGACCTTGAGCTTGGTGTTGTCGGTGACGGTCACCTTGATGCCCTCGGGGATGTCGAAGAGGATCGGGTGCGAGTAGCCGAGCGTGAGATCGAGCTGCTTGCCCTTGAGGGCGGCCTTGAAGCCGACGCCTTGGATTTCGAGGTCCTTCGAGTAGCCCGCGGTGACGCCCTTGACCATGCCGTTGATGATCGAGCGGGCGGTGCCGTACATGGCCTTGGCGAAGCGGCTCTCCCCCAGTGGCGTGACGATGATCTGTTGCTTGTCGTTGACCGACAGCTTGACGACGTCGGCGAAGGTTTTGCTGACCTTGCCCTTCGGGCCCTCCACGAGGATGGAGTGGTCCTGCACGTCGACCTTGACCTTGTCGGGAATGGGAACGGGTTGTTTGCCGATGCGGCTCATGGCGGAGGGTCTCCTTACCAAACGTTGCAGAGAAGTTCGCCGCCGAGCTTGTGGCGGCGGCAGTCCTGGTCCTTCAAGAGACCCTTGGAAGTGGAAAGAATCGAGATGCCGAGGCCGTTGAGGACGAGCGCAATCTCGCCGGACCGGCAATAGAGCCGGCGGCCGGGCGTGCTCATGCGGCGGATGCCGGTGATGGCGGGCGCGCTGTCGACATATTTGAGCTTCACCACGAGGGTCTTGTGGCCCAGTGCGTCGGCGCCGGTTGAATAGTCGGCGACATAGCCCTCGGCCTTGAGGATGGCGGCGATGCTCTCCTTCACTTTCGAGTACGGGGCGGCGCATTCCTCGCGCCTGGCCTTGCTGCCGTTGCGCAGGCGGGTCAAGAAATCACTGATCGGGTCGGTCATGTTGGATGTTGTTGGATTGGCGCCGGGCGAGTCATATCCCACTCCCGCCGGCAAAAGTGGTCACCAGGAGGATTTGATCACGCCGGGAATCTTGCCGGCGAGGGCCAGCTCGCGGAAGGTGATGCGCGAGACACCGAATTTGCCGATATAGCCGCGCGGGCGGCCGCTGAGGGAGCAGCGGTTGCGGACGCGGACGGGTGAGGAGTTGCGCGGGAGCTTGGCGAGCTTCTTCTGCGCGGCGAAGAATTCCGCATCCGTGGCTTTCGCGTTGGCGAGGATGGCCTTCAGTTCGGCGCGCTTGGCCTTGTACTTTTCGACGAGGCGCCGGCGTTTCTTGTTGCGCTCGATGGCGGAGGTCTTGGGCATGGAGGGAAGGTTTAAGGTGAGAGGTCTAAGGTGTAAGGGGAAGGCCGCGGGCGACGGAAAGGCTTTAATCGTTCATCCTTGCACTTTGCCCACGAAGGTCAGGCGGCCTTGGTGGCGGTGGGTTTGGCGGGGCCCTCGGCCCGGCGAAAAGGCATGCCGAGAAGCCGCAGGAGATCGCGCGCCTCGTCGTCGGTGTTGGCGCTCGTGACAATGGTGATGTCGAGGCCGATGTGCTTCTTCACGTTTTCGACGGTGATCTCGGGAAAGATGGTGTGGTCGGTGATGCCGATGGTGTAGTTGCCCTGGCCGTCGAGCTTGGGGGACATGCCGCGGAAGTCGCGGATGGTCGGCAGCGCCACGGCGATGAGGCGGAGGAGAAACTCCCACATACCGGAGCCGCGGAGCGTGACGTGGCAGCCGACGATCTGGCCCTGCTTGAGCTTGAAGTTGGCGATGGCCTTCCGCGACTTCGCCAGCACGGGCTTCTGGCCGGCCAGGGTGGCGACATCGCGCTGCACATCGGCGATCACGTTCTTGTCCGCCTCGGCGTCGATGCCGGTGTTGATGGTGATCTTCTGCAGGCGGGGCACCTCGTGCTTGTTCGTGTAGCCGCGCAGCTTCATCAGCTCGGGCACGACGTGCTCGAGGTAATGTTTCCTAAGGGAGGGAGTGTAACTCATGGTGGTGCGACCGGGTTTCCGAGCCGGCGGCGGGTTGAGTGTAGATCGGCCGATAAAATGATGCGGGACGCGGCGGGCACGGCGGAGACGCGGTTCCGCCCGTCAGGTCTTGGCGGCGGTCTCCTTCTTGGCCGTTTTGCGCTGCTCCCAGCGCGCGAGCGACATGAGGTTGGAGATGTGGACGGATCCTTCGCGCTCGGCAATGGTGCCCTGCGGATGCTCCTGCGACTTCTTGAGGTGGCGCTTGACCAGGGCCACCCCTTCGACGCGGGCCCGCTGCTT
>JBGOXZ010000343.1:0-3464 GCA_041479395.1 Opitutaceae bacterium | reverse complement strand
TGGCGTAGTCGGCGATCTGGGCGGATTTGCCGCGGCGTCCTATCTGCGGGGTATCGATTATTACCAGGTGCCCACGACACTGCTTGCGATGGTGGACAGCTCCGTGGGTGGCAAAACCGGCATCAATCTCCGAGCCGGCAAGAATCTTGCCGGCGCATTTCACCAGCCGCGCGGCGTCTTCATCGCCACGGGATTCCTGGCGACTTTGCCGCCGCGAGAGTTCGCCGCCGGCATGGCCGAGGTGATCAAGTACGGCCTGCTGGGCGACGGCGAGTTGTTCGATCGACTCGAAGGCACGCCGTTGACGGCTGCCAGCGCGGAGCTGCCGGCGGTGATTCATCGCTGTTGCGCGATCAAGGCACGCATCGTCGAGGCCGATGAGTGCGAACACGCGCCGGAGGGCGGCCGCGCGCTGCTGAACCTCGGCCACACTTTCGGTCACGCCATCGAGCAGGCGACGGGATATGGCCGGTATTTGCACGGCGAGGCGGTGGCCATTGGCCTCGCCGCCGCCGCGCGGCTGTCGCGGGAACTCGGCCATCTCGCCGCCGCCGATGTGGCGCGAATCGACGCGGTCCTCAAGGCGCATGCGCTGCCCGCGCGACTCGATCCATCCCTGCCATTGGCTGCGCTCATGACGGCGATGGCGCGCGACAAGAAGGTGCGCGCGGGGCTGCCCCGTTTTGTCGTCATGCAGCGCCTCGGCCATGCTGCCACCCGGGACGACGTGGCGTCGGCGACCGTCGAGGCCGTCTGGCGCGAAGTGGGAGCGGTCTGATTTCGGATTGCAGATACCGGATGCCGGATAGTAAATGAATGCCTCTCGCCGGTTACAGACGCCGGTGCGTGTCGAGACCATCTCTCCCGTCTCCGGTATCCGAAATCCAGAATCAATATGTCCGCCATCGACGAAGGAATCGTTCGCGAATACTTCGAGCAAAACGGCTTCCTGGTGCGGCAGGCCAGCAAATACCAGGTGCAGGCACGTCACAAGATGACCAGCGACGAGGAGGTCGACCTGCTCGTCTACAACCCCGCCTACCAGCGCGGCGCCCGCAAACCCGACTTCTTCCTGTTTTCAACCGAGCTGCCTTCCCTCCATCGCGCCATCGTGGTCGTGAAGGGGTGGCACACCACGCCTCACTTTACCCCGGCCACGCTGAAGAGCAGTCCGGAGATCTTCTCGTTTCTGGAGGAGAACGTGGTGAAGAAGGCCACGCGTTTTTTTCCGGTCGATCCCGACGAGCCCGGCAATCATCCCGACATCACCAAGATTCTGGTTCTGCCCGGTCTGCCGACGGCCGAGCCCTTCCGCGCGCAAACCGTGCAAATGCTCAAGGAGCGGGGGGTCGATGCCATCATTTCCTTCCGCACGATGTTGCTCGACATCATCGACAAGATCGAAACCAACCGGAACTACCGCAAATCCGACACGCTGCAGCTGCTCCGCATCCTCAAGATCTACGATTTTCTGAAGGAACCGCAGCTCGATCTGTTGCCGGCCGCCGCGGTCAGTCGAAAGGCGAAGGGCGAAGGGCGCAAGCAGGGTTAGTGGTCATGTTTCTGCCGGCCTTCTCCTTTCGCCCCTCCACCTTCGACCGATGAACCTTCATTCCACCGCCATCATTGAAGACGGCGCGCAGCTGGGTGCGGACTGCGTTGTCCACGCCCACGCGATTGTCACCCGGTACGCCCGGCTGGGCGACGGGGTGGTCGTGCACCCGGGGGCGGTCGTCGGCGGCGATCCGCAGGACCTGAAGTTCGACCCGGCGACGTCCTCCCACGTGCGCGTCGGCGCGCGCACCGTGCTGCGTGAGCAGGTGACGGTGAACCGGTCCACGGTCGCCGGCGGTGAGACCGTGGTGGGCGCAGACTGCTTCCTCATGGCGGGCGCCCACGTGGCGCACGACTGCGTGGTCGGCGACAACGTCGTATTCGCCAACAACGTCCTGCTGGCCGGCCACGTGAGCATCGGGGCGTTTACCTTTGTCGGCGGCGGGGCCGCGTTTCACCAGTTTACGCGGGTGGGGGAGAGCGCGATGGTGGGCGGACTGGCGCGCATCACGCTCGACATCCCGCCGTTCGTCATGGCGGCCGAGCGCGATGAAATCGTCGGGCTCAACATGGTCGGTCTGAAGCGGCGCGGCTTCTCCCGCGAAGTGGTGGCCGAGCTCAAAGAATGCTTCCGGGAGGTCTATTTCGACGGCGGAAACGTCCGGCATCGCGCGCAGGACATGCTCGCCCGCGGCGTGCAGAGCGCGGAGGTGCGGAGCTTTCTGCAGTTCTTTGCCGGCGGACGGCGCGGCATGGCGCGCGCGCGCCGGGTATGGTCAACGGAACACGAGGAGGGAAATGCGGCGTTCTGACCGCCCACCTTGGTCTTCCCCAGCCGAGGCCCATCGCCACCATCCGTGCCCGCCAGCCGTCAGAACAAGCTTGTCATCACCTGCGGTGACCCCGCCGGTGTCGGACCGGAGGTCATCGCCGCATGGCTCGCGGCGAATCCGACCGACGCGCGTGAGACCGCGGTGATCGGTCCGGCCCGCTGGCTGGACACCCTGCCCGCCGCGGGGGCGAAAATTCCCGTCGGGCTGGAGGAGTTTGCCGCGGAACCCGGCCGGCCGACCGGCGAGGGTGCGCTGGTGGCCTGGGCGGCGCTGGAGCGCGCCGCGGCCGGGTGCAAATCCGGGGAGTTTGCCGGCGCGGTGACGGCCCCGGTGAACAAGGCGTGGCTCGCGCGCATCGGTTACTTCTTCCCCGGCCAGACCGAATTCTTTGCGGCGCGTTGGGGCGGCGAGCCGACGATGGCGTTTTGTGGCGGACGGCTGCGGGTCGCGCTGCTGTCCTGGCATGTGCCGTTGCGCGAAGTGCCGGCCTTCCTCACGACGGCCCATTTTGTCCGGACCGTGCGCGCCGCGGATGAGCTGGCCCGCGCCGAGGGCGTGTCGGCGCCGCGTCTCGGCGTGTGCGGATTCAATCCGCATGCGGGGGAGGGCGGCCTGCTGGGCGACGAGGAGCAGAGCATCATCAATCCGATCCTCACCAAGTTGCACGCGACCCATCCCGGCCTGACCCTCTGTGAACCGGCGGACACGCTGTTTGCGCGCCAGCTGCGCGGCGAGTTCGATGTGGTGATCGCGCTGTATCACGACCAGGGGCTGGCGCCGCTGAAGGCGGTCGATTTCGACGAGGCGGTGAACGTCACGCTCGGGCTGCCGTTCGTGCGCACGAGTCCCGACCACGGCACGGCGTACCGCATTGCCGGCCGGGGCATCGCGAACCCGCGCAGTTTCGCCAATGCCGTCACGCTCGCGCGGCGTCTGCTCGCGTGGCGTGCCACCCGGTAGGGGGCGGCGCCGCGAGGCCACTCCGCCCGATGGGTGGTCCGATCCCGGCGGCGCGGCAGGGGTCCCGCGTGGGGTGGTCGGCCAGGACGCGGCGGCATCGGCCGCGGCGGCGGTTGG
>JBGOXZ010000342.1:0-3472 GCA_041479395.1 Opitutaceae bacterium | reverse complement strand
GGTCGGGACGCGAGCCGGGGAGGTAGACGCGGCGCGCGGCAGCCCCGACCTGGTCGGGGTTCGCCCCTTGGGCGGCGGCGGCGGAGGGAGCAGCGGTGTTGGACATGGTCGTACGAAGATCGGACGGTCCACGCCGCCGGAGTGTCCACGCCGTCGCGCGGTGCGCGGCAGGCGTTCCCTACGGCGGCATGACCCGCATCAGGTTCGGAGGGTAGAGGAGGCGATCGTCCTTCAATCTCAGTCCGGCGCGGCGGACTCCCCGTTGGTATGATTGCATTACGATGCTCATATCGCCCGGCGATGCAAAGCGAAACCGCCGCGCTGGCGGACCGCGGTTGCGGCGTGTTGACTCGTGCGCATGCTGCTTCGGTCGTCCCCCCGACCGTGTCCTATCCTTGTGCAGGACTGGAGCATGGAAACGAGCGCCGAATTTTCCAGAAGATGTTTGGACTCGTTTCCAGCGGCGCCATCAGACAGGCTTCGTAACGCGTGCCCATGAAGATCGTCCTTATTGAAGATCAGGCGATGTTCCGGGATTTGCTGAAGAAGATCTGCCGGGAACATTTCCACCTGAGCGTGGTGGGGGAAGCCGGAGACGCAGCCACCGGCCTGGAGCTGTGCCGCAAGTACAAACCTGACATGGTCTTGCTGGATCTCAACCTTCCCGACAAGGACGGCGTGACGATAGCCGACGAACTCCTCGCGATGGACCCGAAAGTGCGCATCCTCGCGCTGTCCACCGAATGCGACGACTACACGCTCTACCGCGTGCTCAACTCGGGCATGCACGGCTACGTCGACAAGAACCGCCAGTCGGTCGACGTCCTCAAGCAGGCGATTGACGAGGTGCTCAAGGGCCGGGTGTTCTTCACCGAGGTGGTGCAGCAGGTGCGGCAGCGGTTGCGCACGGAGCCGAAGTCTTTCCCCAAGGTGCTCACCGAGCGCGAACAGCAGCTCCTCGCCCTGCTGGGCGGGGGCCTGACCAATGACGAGGTGGCGCGGGAACTGCACCTCAGCCGGTACACGGTGCAGCTCCACCGGCGCAACATCATGAGCAAGCTCGGCCTGCACCGCACCCCCGACCTCATCCGCTATGCGGTGAACAAGGGGTTCGCGAAGCTCAACGCATTTCGAGAGCGGACCGCAGACCCTCCTTGAGGCGGGCGACTTCCGCCTCGAATGAAGTCAGCACGGAGCGCGGCGTCTCGAGGTCGCCGTTGCGCGCGGCCTCCTGAATGGTGGTGGCCACGGCGGCGACCTGCGCGGCGGAGATGAGCGCGGTTTGGGAGAGGATGCGGTGCGCCTGCCGGCGGGTGGTCTCGACACTGCCGGCACGCACCGCCTCGACGAGCAGGGCGACATCCCTGTCGAGCGCGGTGATGAATTCCTCGGTGAGCTGACGCATCTTGTCAGGCTTTTGGTCGGCCATGTAGCGGAAGATGGACAGGTCGAGGGTCTTGCGGGGAGGCTCCTCGGCGGCGCGAATCTGGATGGAGGAGCCCGCGCGCAGCGGACCGCTCAGATTCTGGATCGTGGCCTTGATTTTCTCGGGGCTGAGCGGCTTGGCGGCGAATCCGTCCATGCCCGCCTCGAGGCAGTCGCGCCGCTTCTCCGGCGTGGAGTAGGCGGTCGTGGCGATGACGAGCGTATGGCGTTCGGGTGGCTCCCACTGCCGGAAGAGGCGGGTGACCTCGACGCCGTTCATCCCGGGGAGGTCCCAGTCCATGAACACGATGTCGTAGAGGTTGGCCTGCAGTTTGGCCCACGCGTCATTGCCGTCGGTGGAATGGTCCGTCTTGTAGCCAAGCCGGGTGAGGATGCTGTCGATGACGAGGAGATTGTACTCCTGATCCTCGACGATGAGGGCGCGGGTGGTGGGAGCCGGCCGCGGACGCTCCTCGACTTTGACGGCGTCGACCTGCGGCACGGGCACGGGCAGCGCGACCCTGAACCAGAACGTCGCGCCCTGGCCCGGTGTGCTCGTCAGGCCGACGGTGCCGCCCATCTTCTCGGCATAGGCGCGGCAGACGGCGAGACCGAGGCCGGTGCCGCGGATCTTTTCCTGCTGCGCGCGGCGGCCGCGGTTGAACTTCTCGAAAAGCTTCGCCTGCTCGTCGGAGGGAATGCCCGGGCCCTGGTCGCGCACCTCAATGGCGATTTCCACCGTGTTGCCCGGCGCCAGCCGTGCTTCAACGATGATTTCGATCGTGCCGCGGCCGGCATATTTGAGCGCGTTGGCCGCATAGTTGATGACGATCTGCTTGATCTTCGCCTCATCACCCACGACCGACTCCGGCAGGGCGGGATTCACCTGGGTGACGATGGGCATTTGCTGTTCCTGCGATTGCCAGGCGAAGATCGACCCGACGTCGGCGAGCACGCTGCGCAGGCTGAACGGCTGCGCGTCGATGGTGATGCGGCCGGCCTCGATTTTGGAAAAGTCGAGCACGTCCTCGACCAGCGTGGAGAGGTATTCCGCGCACTTGCGCAGCGAGACGGCCATGCCGCGCTGCTGCTGCGTGAGCTCGGACTCCTGCAGCAGGCCCGCGAGGCCGATGACGCCGTTCAGCGGGTTGCGGATCTCGTGGCTCATGTTGGCGATGAAGTCGGTCTTGGCGGCGTTGGCGCGCGCGAGTTCCTCGGTGCGGCGGCGCACGAGCGTCTCGAGTTGCCGGGTGCGCGCCCGGATCTGGCGGACCCGGAACCGGTAGCCGCCGTAGATCCCGCCCGCGGTGGTGAGGGCGAACAGGGTGTAAGCCCACGGCGTGCGGTACCAAGGCGGCAGGATGAAAAACGTGTAGGCGGCGGGCTCACTCCACTGCCCATCCGCATTGATCGCGCGCACCTTGAAGGTGTAGGCGCCTTCGTTCAGGTTGGTGAATTCGCGGGAATTTTTCGCATTCGCCGGCGCCCAGTCGCGCTCGAACCCCACGAGCTGGGTCTGGTAGCGCACGAACTGGGTGTCGCGATAAGTGGTGGCGGCGAACTCAAACTCGAGGCGGTTGCGCGCATAGGGCAACCGCGGTGACGGCGAACCGAGCAGCGGCAGCTCGGTTTTTCCCGCGGACGAAAGTGTGCTCACCGCGCTCAGCAGGGTGTTGAACGGGGCGTGCTCGTCCTGCAATTCCGCCAGCTTCACGCGCAGCAGGCTTTCCGTGCCGCCGATCCAGAGCACCGGCCGTCCCGGCGCCTCCTCCTGAAAATAGAGCACCGTGGGCGTGCCCGCGCGCTCGAGTCCGCTGATCGCGAGTTGGCGCCACGCGGGGCGGCGGTGATCATCGAGCGTGAGCGCGCCCACGACGGGCCGCGTGGTCCCGTCGGCGAGCGGAGCCTCGGCCGCGAGCCACGCGTTGCCGTCGGCGTCGGGGTTGGACAGTGCCAGGCCTTTTTTCAGACCCTGCAGCGCAGCCACCGGATAGAATGTGTCATCGATGGGATTGTGTGCGAGGACGCCGGCATCGGTCAGCAACAG
>JBGOXZ010000341.1:0-3491 GCA_041479395.1 Opitutaceae bacterium | reverse complement strand
GGCACAATCACCGCGCTGTACGCCGCGATTTGCGCGATCGTCCAGACCGACATCAAGAAGGTGCTGGCCTACTCCACGCTCTCCCAGCTCGGCTACATGGTCGCGGCGTTCGGGCTGGGTTCCCTGCGTGGTGATGTCACGGTCCATGACCATGCCGGTGCCGCCATGGTGCTCCGAAACGTGGTTGTGGCCACGGGCGCCGCCGCGGCGATGTTTCACCTCACGACGCACGCCTTCTTCAAGGCGCTGCTCTTCCTCGGCGCCGGTTCCGTCATCCACGCCTGCCATCACGAGCAGAATATTTTCAAGCTGGGCGGGCTCGCCCGGAGGATGCCGTGGACCTTCCTGACCTTCACCATCGGCGTCTTTGCCATCATTGGCATGCCGTTTTTCGCCGGGTTCTTCTCCAAGGACGCCATCCTTTACCTGGCCCATGAGAAGAATTCCGTGGTTTTCGGTGTGCTCGTCTTCACGGCGGTGCTGACGGCGCTCTACATGACGCGCCTCTGGCGCATCACCTTCTTCGGCGAGGCGCGCTCCGAGCAGGCCGCGCATGCCCGGGAAAACGGGCCGGTCATGCTCGTGCCGCTGGTCTTGCTCGCAGCGGGAGCCGCGCTCGGTGGCTACAGATTTTTCTACGACAAAATGCTAGGCGGCGCGTTCAAGGAGGTGCTGACGACCGTGCCGGAGCCGGAAGGCGCCAGCCACTGGACCATGGTGGCCATCGGCACCGGCGCGATGCTGATCGGCCTGTTAAGCGCGCTGGCGTATTACCAGCCGGCGGCCGTCGACCGGCTGCAGTCCCGCGCCCCCGTGCTTTTCAGCTACCTGACGTTCGCCAAGGAATCGTTCGACCGCCTGTACGGCTACTACGTGGCCAAAGTGCAGCAGCGTTTCGCCATGCTGCTGAATCTGCTCGAACAGGTCTTCCTCGCGGGCTGGCTCATCCGCGGTGGAGCTGAGCTGGTCGGTCTCGTGGGCCTGGGCGCCCGCGCGCTCCATGTCGGCAGGCTGAACGTCTATGTCTACTGGTTCCTCTTCGGCGTGGTACTGCTGTGGGGCTTCGCCACCGGCTTGTTTTACCCGCACTGATTCATCATGGACGCTTTGAATGCAAAGTTCGTGCTGCTGGCCATTGCCGTGCCGCTCGCCGCGGCGCTCGTTATCGCGCTCGGCCTGCCGAAGCGGTATGCCACGAAGCTGGCCGGCGTGGCTTTCGCCGTGCCCGCCCTCATCGCCTTGTGGCTGTGGAGCCAGTTTCCGGCGTATGATGCCATTCCGGCGGGCCGCCTGGGCTTCGCCTTCTACAGCCTGCATGCGCTGGGCCTGGAGAAGATGGGCATTCATTTGACGCTTGGTCTCAACGGGGTGTCGCTCCCGCTGTTCGTGCTGGCGGCGATCGTCGGCCTCGCCGCCGGCCTCTACGCCCTGCAGTCCGGCGCCGAGCGGCTGAAGATCTACCTGATGCTCCTGCTCATCATGGAGGGCGGCCTGCTGGGCGCCTTTGCCTCCATCGACATCTTCTTCTTCTAGTTCTTCCATGAACTCGCGCTCATTCCGACGTTCATCATGGTCGGCGTCTGGGGCACCCGCCGCGCGAGCGAGAACCGCTATGCGGCGATGACGATGACGATCTATCTCACGGTCGGCGCGATGCTGTCGCTGGTCGGCCTCATCGCCATCTACCAGAAAAGCGGCGTGGAGAGCTTTGATCTCATCAACCTGCGCACGGCGCTCGCCGAGGCGCCCATGCGCGAGAGTCTGCAGAAATACATCTTTGGCCTGCTGCTCTTCGGCTTCGGGATTCTCGTGTCGCTGTGGCCGTTTCACACGTGGGCGCCGCTGGGCTACGGCGCCGCGCCCAGCTCGGCGGCGATGTTGCATGCCGGGGTGCTCAAGAAGTTCGGCCTCTACGGCCTCATCCAGATCGCCGTGCCGCTGCTGCCCGCGGGGGGCATGGCGGGGCTCGTCATCCCGCTGCCGTGGCTGCCCGCCCTGCAGACCACGTGGACCGGCCTGCTGGCCTGGCTCGCGCTGGGCAACGTGCTCGTGATCGGATTCGTGACCATGGCCCAGCGCGATCTGAAGCAGATGGTCGGCTACAGCTCGGTCATGCACATGGGCTACGCCTTTCTCGGCCTGGCCAGCCTGTCGGTGCTCGGGGCCGGGGGCGTGGTGCTGTTGATGGTCGGACACGGTCTGTCGGTCGCGCTGCTTTTCCTGCTTTCGACCAGCATCTACCATCGCACGCGTACCTTTGACCTGACCGAAATGGGCGGCCTCGCCCGGCAGGCACCGGTGCTCGCCGCGTTTTTCACCGCCGGCATCCTGGCCAGCATCGGCCTGCCGGGTTTCGCCAATTTCTGGGGCGAGCTCACGATCTTCGTTGCGCTGTGGCAATTCTCGCCAGGGATGACGGCGGCGGCCGCTGCCGGCATCGTGATCTCGGCGGTCTATGGCCTGCGCGCCGCGGCGCGGGTCTTCTTCGGTGAACCGACGGCGGAGTTCAGCCGGGTCGCCGCCGAACGACCGCCGGTCGATCTGCGCTGGAGTGAGCGCGTGCCTGCGCTGATTCTGCTCGCCGCGCTCCTGTTTGTGGGCATCTGGCCACGCTCCCTTTCGGGCCCACTCAATCAGGCGCTCCAAACCTTCTATCCAGCCGCCGCCGCCGCGCCGGCCGAGATCGCCGCCACCAAGTAGCCCGCCGCCATGCTCGCCGCTGTCAATCTGTCTGCCTTCCAGGCTGCCGCCGATTCCAACCAGTGGGCGGCGATCTACCCCGAGCTGATGCTCGGCCTCATCGCGCTGCTGCTGCTCGTGCTCGAGCTGGTGCTGCCGAAGGCGCAGCGTTCGCTCATCCCGGCTGTCGCCATCGTCAGCCTGCTGGGCGTACTGGTGGGCGCGGGCATTAATTATCACACGGCGTTTCTCAGCAGCATCAGCAGCCACACGTTTGGCGGTCTGCTGCATCACTCGGAGGGCGGTCAGTTCATGCGGGTGTTTTTCCTGATCAGCGCGATTCTCGTCTGCCTGCTCGCCACAATCACGCTCGGCCGCCAGCCGGTGCCGAAGGTGGAGTTCTACCACACCGTGATTGTCATCACCGCGGCGCTGATGCTCCTCGTGCAGAGCAACCATTTCGTGATGTTCTTTGTGGCGCTGGAAACGGTGACTGTCGGATTCTACATTCTCGTGAGTTACTTCCGCACGAGCGCGTCCTCGCTCGAGGCCGGCCTCAAATACCTCATCCTGGGGGCGCTCAGTTCGGCGATCCTGCTCTTCGGCATCGTGCTGCTCTATGGCGTGGCCGGCAACCGCGCGCTGCCCGGCGCCACGGCCGAGCCGATGAATTTCGGCGCGTTGCGCGATTTCCTCGCCGCCAATCCCGACAACTTCCTCGCCAACGTCGGCGCCGTGTTCGTGCTCGCAGGCGTGGCCTTCAAGATCGGCGCGGTGCCGTTCCAGATCTGGATCCCCGACGTCTACCAGGG
>JBGOXZ010000340.1:0-3492 GCA_041479395.1 Opitutaceae bacterium | reverse complement strand
TTCTTGGCGCATTCGTCCTCCTCGTGGTGATCGTCGTCATCGCGGCGGTTGGCACCTACAACAGCCTCGTCAACCGCTCCCAGGCCGTCGACGCCCAGTGGGCCCAGGTGCAGAACGTCTACCAGCGGCGCGCCGACCTCATTCCCAACCTCGTCAACACCGTGTCCGGCGCGGCTAACTTCGAGAAGTCGACGCTGATGGCGGTGACCGAGGCCCGCGCCTCGGTCGGCAAGGTGCAGCTCAGTCCCACCACCGCGCCCACCGATCCGGCCCAGTTAGCCCAGTTCGAGCAGGCCCAAGGCCAGCTTTCCTCCGCGCTCTCCCGCCTGCTCGTCGTGGTCGAGCGCTACCCCGAACTCAAGGCGACGCAGAATTTCCAGATGCTGCAGGCCCAGCTCGAGGGCGCCGAGAACCGCATCGCGGTCGAACGCGGGCGTTTCAACGATCTGGCCCGCGATTACAACGTCGCCATCAAGCGCATCCCCGCGGTCTTTTTCGCCGCCGCGCTGGGCTTCAAGGAAAAGGCCTACTTCAGCGCCACGCCGGGAGCGGAGAAGCCGCCTGCCGTGCAGTTTGATTTTCGCGCCAATCCCGCCCCGGCCAAACCGTGACGGCGCGCCCGGCGATTCTCGCGGCAGGCCGGGTCCTCCGGCCGTTGGCCCTGGCGCTGGTGCTCGGCGCCGGCGTCCGCGCCGCCGAGACCATTCCGCCGCGGCCGACGCGCTACTTCAACGATTACGCCGACATCGTGCCGTCGGCGGTGGCCGGCCAGCTCAACCAACAGCTGGAGCAGTTCGAGCGCGACTCTTCAAACCAAATCCTCGTCGCCATCTATCCGCGGATGCAATCGGACTCCTCGATCGAGGACTACACCGTGCGCGTGGCGCAGGCCTGGGGTGTCGGCCAAAAGGGCAAGAACAACGGCGCCGTGCTTTTTGTCTTCGTGCTGGACCGGCAGATGTTCATCAGAACCGGCTACGGCCTCGAGGGCGCGCTGCCCGACGGACTGTGTCACCTCATCGTCAATAACGAGCTGAAGCCGCGCTTTCGCCAGGGCGACTACGCCGGCGGCCTGCAGGCAGGCATCGCCGCCATAATCGCCGCCACGCGCGGCGAGTATCACGGGACAGGCCGGACCAATGCCGAAAATGGGTCGAACGACTTCGGCTGGCCTGTCGCGCTGGCGTTCATTCTCCTCATCACCGTCTTTGGCTACCTCAACCGCTACTGGCGCAGTGCGGTCTACCAGCGCTCTGGTGGCCGCCGTGGCTCCTGGGGCGGCCCCTCGATCTGGCTCGGCGGCGGTTTCGGGGGCGGCGGCGGAGGGGGTGGCGGAGGGGGCTTTTCCGGCGGGGGTGGCAGCTTCGGCGGCGGCGGCGCCGGCGGCGGCTGGTGAATGGTCACGCCATGAAACATCGGAGATTCATTGGCACCCTCGCCCACGAACGCATCCATGCCGCCATCCATGGCGCGGAGCAGAAGACCTCGGGCGAGATCCGCGTCATGGTCAGCCACAAGCGCGCGCCCGACCCTGTCGCCGCCGCCCGGCAGGCGTTTCTGCGACTGGGCATGCAGCAGACGAAACACCGCAATGCCGTGCTGATTTTCGTCGCGCCGCGCTCCCGCACTTTCGCGGTGATCGGCGACGAAGCCGTGCACGCGCGCTGCGGCGACGACTTCTGGCGCGAACTCGCCGACGCCATGACCGGCTATTTCAAACGGGGCGAATACACCGACGGCATCCTCCACGGCATCAGCCGCGCCGGCGAACTGCTCGCCGCGCATTTTCCCCGCGATCCGGACGATCAAAACGAGCTCTCCGACGTCGTCGCCGAGGACCCTCCGGAAGCCTGACCAGTGCCGAGGCGTCCCGGTTGACGATTCTGTTAAGTTGATTTGCGCCACCCCGGGATTGCGCTCCATCTGCTCCATGTCTCTGTGGTCGATGCTCACTCCATATGTCCTCCTCCATTGAAAACGTCGTCATTGTCGGCACCGGCTGCGCGGGTCTGACTGCGGCCGTCTACGCCGCGCGCGCCAATCTCGCCCCGCTCGTCCTCGAGGGTGCGATGCCCGGCGGCCAGCTCACCACCACGTCCGACGTCGAGAACTTCCCCGGCTTTCCCGAGGGCGTCGACGGCTTCCAGCTCATGGACAACCTACGCAAGCAGGCCGCCCGATTCGGCGCGCGCTTCGAGCCGGCGCGGGTGGCGTCGGTCGACTTCTTGGCGCAGCCGCTCAAGCTGCGCACCACCGAACGCGAGCTTCTCACCCGGACCGCCATCATCGCAACCGGCGCCTCGCCGCGGCTGATGGGCGTGCCGGGCGAAAAAGAGTACTTCGGCGGCAAAGGCGTGACCACCTGCGCCACGTGCGACGGCGCATTCTTCCGCAACATGGACGTCGTCGTGGTCGGCGGCGGCGACTCAGCGTGCGAGGAGGCGCTCTTTCTCACCCGTTTCGCCAGCAAAATCACGCTCATCCACCGCCGCGACACGTTGCGCGCCTCGAAAATCATGGCCGGACGCACTCTCGCCCACTCGAAGATCACGCCGGCGTGGGACAGCGTTCTTGCCGAGGTGCAAGGCACCCCCCAAGGCGGCGTCAGCGGCGTGAAGGTCAGGAACGTCAAGACCGGCGCCGAGCGCATCATCCCGTGCAAGGGCGTGTTCATGGCCATCGGCCATCGGCCGAACACGCAGCCTTTCGCGCCGGCACTCGACGTCGATGAGAACGGCTATTTCCTGCCCGTGACCGGCAGCCAGGTGAAGACCAAGGTGCCGGGCGTGTACGTGGCGGGCGACTGCGCCGATCATGTCTACCGCCAAGCCGTGACCGCCGCGGGCATGGGCTGCCAGGCCGCCATCGAGGCGGAGCGCTGGCTGGCCGAGCACGGCGGGTAAACAAACCCTCCGACACAGCTGGCCGAACGATAGCGTCGCGCCGCCGCTTGACAAAGCTTTTGGCCGCACGGCGGCCTTCGCGTGGCTGAGACGCCATGCCGGGAGTTTCGGATTCCGCCTCAGCCACCCGCGCGGTCATACCCACTGTTTCGTCCCTGAACCGTGGCGCTGATGTTCGCAGATTGCGCACTGAACACGGTAGTTAGCGCTGAGCCTCTTAATTTCGTAACAAACAGACACATAGTCTCTTAAGATTATGATTGGAATAATACCAATTCTCACTTGAAATCTGGAACGATTCCAATTCTCTTTACGGCATGACAATGATCTCGGATACCCAAAGTACCACTTTGACGCAGCGCCTCACTGATAGCGGCCTGCGCTCCACCCCGCACCGCGAGGTGGTATATCAGGTGATCCTTGCCAAACGCGATCACCCTATGGCCGAGGAGGTTTTCGAACGCGTGAAGACCCAGATGCCCACCATTTCGCTGGCCACCGTCTACAACTGCCTCGATGCCCTCGTACAGTGCGGACTCATCAAACAAGTCAACTTCGTGCGCGAGCCCACGCGTTATTGCCCCAATCT
>JBGOXZ010000339.1:0-3519 GCA_041479395.1 Opitutaceae bacterium | reverse complement strand
TCGCACCGCTAGCGCCTCGAGCGCGGAACGAAGCAGCACGCCGGCGCTCACCTTCCGCCGGCGGGCGTGATAAAACAGCACGCGCTTCTGGTCGGACGACAGCCGCACGGAAATCTGGCATTGCTCACGGCGGGGCGCCTTGAAGGAGGCAAAATTGAAATGCTCCAGCGCCCGGCGCACCACCTCGCTCGCCGATTTCAATCCGAGGCGCGCGCGGCAGGCATGAATCCGTTCAACCAGCGCGCGCGGGAGTTCGAAGGTCAGGGGCGTCGGAGCAAGGGTATGATCGGTGGCCATGCGATTTTTGGGTGAATCCCGCGAGGGTGCGCACGTGAACCCGGCAAGAAAAGCCGCACCGCCTTCGGGAGCGCAACGAAAAAATTCCCGGAGTGTTATGAGGTTGCTCACCTTCTCGCTGCAGGATGGTCACGTTTCGGCGTCACCCCGTCGGCACCATGGCCAGAGTCGTCATCGAAAACCTGCTCAAGATATTTCCCGAAAGGAGCGGTCCCGGTGTCCGGGCGGTGAACAATCTCAGCCTCGTGATCGAGGACCGTGAATTCATGGTGCTGGTCGGCCCTTCCGGCTGCGGCAAATCGACCACCCTGCGGATGATCGCCGGCCTCGAGGAGATCACCGGCGGCTCCATCGCCATCGACGGGCGCGTGGTCAACGACGTGCTGCCGAAAGACCGTGACATCGCGATGGTCTTTCAGAACTACGCGCTCTACCCGCACATGTCGGTCTACGACAACCTGGCGTTCGGGTTGAAATTGCGGCACCTGCCCAAGGCGGAGATCGCCGCGCGGGTCAAGGAGGCCGCCGTTATGCTCGGCCTCGAGTCGTATCTCGAGCGCAAGCCCAAGGCGCTCTCCGGCGGCCAGCGCCAGCGCGTCGCGGTCGGCCGCGCCATCGTCCGGAAACCAAAGGTGTTCCTGTTCGACGAGCCGCTCTCCAATCTCGACGCCAAGATGCGCGTCTCCACGCGCACCGAGATCTCCAAGCTCCACGCCCGCCTCGGCGTCACCATGATCTACGTGACCCACGACCAGGTCGAGGCCATGACGATGGGCGATCGCATCTGCGTAATGAAGGACGGCAACGTCATGCAGTTGGCCGAGCCGCTCACGCTCTACAATCACCCGGAGAATCTCTTTGTCGCCGGCTTCATCGGCAGTCCGCCGATGAATTTCTTCCGCGGCACGGTGGAGCGCGCCGGCCCGCAAATGGCGTTCGTCGAGACCCGGAGCAGCGGCCCGCCGCTGCGGATCCAGCTCGACGCCGCCCTTTCCAGGAAGGCGGCGGCGCATGTCGGCCGGCCGCTGATCTTCGGCATCCGTCCCGAGAACGTGGAGGAGGTCCTCACCGCTTCCACGGCCGATCCCGGCCGCATGGCCGAGGTGAGAATCGAGGTGGTGGAGCCGATGGGCGCGGAAACGTACCTCTACCTCGACACGGGCGCGAACGCCTTCATCGCCCGCGTGCGCGCGAGCGACCGCTTTGAGGCAAATCACCAGCTCAAGATCGCGTTTGCTGTCGAGAAGGCCCATCTTTTCGACGCCGCCACCGAGCAGGTGCTGAAGTAACCCCGCCCACTCTCCGGGCCCGGTGCCGTTATCCGCCCAGCAACGCACGCCGCACCCAGGCGAACGCCTCCGCCGGAGTGGCCACGGCCGCGAGGGGATGCCGCAGAAGCGCAGGCGGGATGGCGCGATCATGGTGAATCGCCACCAGGGGCACGTCGGCCGCGCGGGCACCGGCAAAGTCCTGGTCGGAATCGCCGACAAATAGCACCTCGCCGGGCGTCAGGCCCCAACGCTGGACAATCCGGAGCAGTCCTTCCGGATCCGGCTTGTGCGATGGCAGGTCATCCCCGCAGACCAGCACGTCAAACCGACGGGTGAGCGCCAGCGCGCGCAGCCGGGCCTCGGTCATGCTCCGCTCGCGACCGGTCCAGATGCCCAGGGGGATCGCCGCGGAGTGCAATTCCCGCAGCAGTTTCCGGGCACCGCGGAAAAGCCGGATCGATTCCTCGCGTTCCGCCAAAAATCGCATGTACGCCTGGTGCGCGGCGGCCAGGTGCGCCCGCCCGCCCAGCAGACGGAGGAGGCAGGCTTCCGACGGTCCGCCCAGACTCCTCATGACCTCAGCGCGATCCGGTCGCTGTCGGAACGGCTCCACGACCATGGCCATTCCCTCCAGCACGGACGCCATGCTGTCCAGCAGCGTTCCGTCGAGGTCAAAGACTACACCGCGATATTGGGGCCGCCGGCGGCTCATGGCGGCGCGATCGTCACGAGTGCCGCGCCAGCCGGCACGGCGGCCGGCTCCGCCAGGTGTGCGGGCTCGAATACTTCCGCCGCAAATCGCTGGTTGAGCGCCGCGGCCGTGACGGCAAACCGCGTCTTGTTGCGGGTGATCTCATCGCGCAGGTCGATCGATTCCACGATCCACTGGTCGCCGATTTTCTTCAGATCGAGAATGCTGAGGGTCTTCAGCGGACGGCCGCCCTCACCAATCAGCCCGGCCTGCACGAGCGCGGTATATTGCGTGTCGAGGTAGGCGCGAATTCCCGTGAGCGTCGGAAACCGTTCCGTCACCCCGGCGGGGGGATAGAACAGGAACTGGTGGGCCGGCCGGCCGCGCATGCGGGCCAGACCCTCGTAAACAAACTCCGGCCAGAACAGAAAAGGCATCTGCAAGTCGAACGGTGTCAGGTCCGTGCCGGCCACCGGTTCGAACAGCGCCGCCACGCCGAGCGGTTCCGCCGTCCCGTCGGATCCTTCGCTCCATCGCCACAGAGCCGGGCTCGCGCCGCTTTGGACCAGCAGACGCACTTCCGAGCCGGCGCCCGCCTCAGAGGTGCGGACGCTGACGCGGGAGATCGGGCCGGCGGCGTTCCGGGAGCCCCAGAGACATCCGTGCAGCACCCGCTCGGCGCCGTGCCGGGGAAGCACGCGCAGAACGAATTCGAGGTAATAGTCTCCCGTGATCCCTTGCTGACGGAATTGTTCCAGAATCTCCCGCCCCTGTGCCTGATCAGGCTTGCCCAATTGCACATAGCTGGGCGGCGGGCGATCGCCCTTCTGCGCGTGGGCCTGCGGCGCCAGGGCGCAAACGGCCGCCAGCACCAGCCAGCAAACCCAGTCCCGATCTCGAACTCGAGCGGGGCGCCCCGCCCAGATCCGGTCAGGGCGACTTGGGGGGCGGGCTGCTCTGCGTGGTGGTCTTGGCAGCATCGGGAGCCGCGGTGGTCGGGATCGAGACCGCGGGAGCGGCCGGCTGCGCGGAGGCGGGAGCAGTGGCCGGCGCAGAGGCAGGGGCGACCGACACCGGGATATTCGGGAGCGCTTCCCTGGCACCGGCAGGGTGGCTCCTCAGGCGAATGTAGCCGAGGAAAATGAGGAAACTCAGGACAAAAAACACGACCGCTCCCCGGATCGTCATGCGGCTCAGGACATTGCTGGTGTCCGGGCCAAAGGCCGACTCCATCGCGCCGCCGCCCATCGCCGCCATGCC
>JBGOXZ010000338.1:0-3521 GCA_041479395.1 Opitutaceae bacterium | reverse complement strand
GGCATCACGCTCGACCAGCCCCTGGCCAACGGCCACGCGATCGATGCGGTTGTGCGTGATGAGAAGGTCACGACCGCGGGCTACCAAGGGACGCAGAAACCAAACCAGTGGTTCGGGGGGCCCGCCCTCTCCAACGCCGGCAACATGGTGCTGCGTGACGCCGCTGGCCTGGTCGTCGACAGCCTCAATTACGGCGGCCTCGTTGATCCATGGGCCGCCGAGGGTTACCAAGCCGAATCCGGATCAGGGAAGAGTGGCTGCAGCGTGCCTGCGCCCGGCGGGGGCAGGGGGGGCTTCGGCGGGCGGGGCGGTTCGCCCACCGCCACGCCCAATAGGAGCGCGGGCCGCTTCCCGGACGGCCTCGACGCCGACAGTAACTGCACCGATTTCCTGTTGCAGCCCGCCACCACCCTGTCGGCCGCTTCGGCCGCCGGCGCGAATAATATCAAAATCGCCAGCGTGGCGGACTTTGCCGCCGCCCAGACGATTATGATTGATAACGGCGCGAGCCTCGAGACCGCCGTCATCGCGACGGTCGGCACGGCAGGCGCCACCACGGTGGGCACCGCTACCGTCGTGGGCGCGACCGTGATCCCTGTCGCCGGCGGGATGGGTTTTAGCGCCGGCCAGACCATCACCATTGACAGTGGCGCGAACCAGGAGACGGCGGTTGTCGCCTCCACCGGCAGAGGCGCCCCTGGCGGCCCTGGTCGCGGAGGCCCTGGCGGCGGCGCGACAATCACCGTCGCGGCGCCACTCAAGTCCGCGCACGAGGCCGGTGCACAAGTCTCCGGCACCGGCATCACCCTGACCGCTCCATTGACCCGGGCGCATGACAGCGGGGCGCAGGTCGGCAGCAACGTTCCCACGCCCGGTGCGCCCAACCAATATCAAAGGCGCCTTCGTTGAGGGCGCATGTGGTACTGGGTAGTGGGCTAAATCCGTGTGACTGAATTGTTGGCGGCCTCGGAAGAACTCCAGGCCGCCACTGGATCTCGCTTCATTCTCCATGAACTGAATTGGACTTGAAGCTCTTCGTCGAAGAAGAGGCGGCCAAATTCCATATTCTGCTCGATACTATTCGTTGTCCGCGAGAACCGGCAAACCGGTTTTCGCGGCAACTCGGCTACTTCAACCAGCACCCGGTGAAGGGTCTCTACGCGGAGTGCTACGATTTTGCGAATCCGGGTCTAGATGCCGGAATAAACCCGGCAAGGCAAACAGGATAATCATGAAAACGAGAATCAATCTTGTGCGAATGCTCGCACTGGTGATCACGCTGGTTGGCGCCACGTTGACGATGGCCACACAGGCTGGGAGGGGAGCCAATGCTGCTCCGCCCAGGCCGGAGGGCCCGTGTGACATCTATGGCGCAGCGGGAACCCCCTGCGTAGCCGCCCACAGCACCACGCGCGCGCTGTATGCCTCCTACAACGGCTCGCTCTACCAAGTCAGACGCCAGTCGGACGGCAAGACCTTGGACATCAGCCTCGTCCAGCCCGTCGCGTCGCCAGTCCCGGATGCGGGCGGATACGCCGACGCGGCCGCGCAGGACGCGTTCTGCGCCAACACGACCTGCATCATCAACCTCATCTACGACCAGTCCGGTAAGGGCAACCACCTCTACCAGGCGCCCCCAGGAACATTCAAGGGCCCGGCGAAGGGCGGATTTGACACCCTACCGATCGCGGACATGGCGCCAATTACGATCGGCGGCCACAAGGCCTACGGCGTCTACATCATGCCGGGCATGGGATTCCGCAACAACAATGCCACCGACATCGCGATCAACGACGAGCCGGAGGGCATCTACTACGTCATAGACGGCAAGCACTACGACAGCGGCTGCTGCTTTGACTACGGCAACTCCTCGACGAACGGCCGTGCCGTGGGCATAGGCACCATGGAAACCACCTACTTCGGCACCGCCACCGCCTGGGGCAGCGGCAGCGGCCCCGGCCCTTGGATCATGGCCGACATGGAGGCCGGCCTGTTCTCTGGATACAACGCGAAGCAGAACGTCGCCGATCCGACCATCGATTCCTGGTGGTTCGTGACCGCCGTCGTCGACGGCGGTGGCGGCAACCGGTGGGATCTCCGCGGCGGCAACGCGCAGAAGGGCGGCCTGACGACCTTCTACAGCGGAATTCGCCCCGGCTCACTTACCAACAGCAGCTATTACCCGATGCACAAGCAGGGGGCCATCCTCCTGGGCACCGGCGGTGACAACGGCAACGGTTCGTCCGGCACCTTCTATGAGGGTGTGATGACGACCGGATATCCGACCGAAGCCACCACGGATGCGGTGCAGGCCAACATCGTGGCCGCCAGGTACGACGTGCAGCGCGTGAGCCTGTCGCGGGTCACGACGTTCACACCGAGATCGGCGCAGGACGTCACCGAGACGTTCACGAATACCACGGGGGCGCCCGCGGCGGGCGTCAAATTGAGCTTTTCCGCGCCCACGGGGTGGACCGCCTTGATCTCAGGCACCACCAACACGTCGAAGACGTTCGTTGACCCGGTAGCGCCGGGTGTGAGCGTGAGCGTGACCTTCAAAGTCACCTCGCCGGCGACGACTGGTGCCGGCTTCCTGACCGGCGAGGCCGAGTGGACGGACCCGGCGACCCGCAGGACGCAATTCGAAACAACTACCGCGAGGGTGCGAAACGTCCTCCCGATCAAGATCAACGAGGTCCGCTTCAGCACCAGCACCAACTCGACCAACCAGTTCATCGAGCTCTACAACGCCTCCGCCAGTGCCGTCGACCTCTCCAACTGGACCCTGATCAACACCCAGAGCGAGTGGGCCCCCGTCAAGCTGGCGACGATCCCGGCCGGGACGACGCTCGCGAGCGGCGCCTACTACTTGCTCGGCCTCTCCAGCTCGGGGCTGGCAGCCCCCGCAAGCCCGGGCGCGACCACCATCAACGTCCGGAGCACCACCGGCTTCGAGGCCGGCCAGAAGATCGACATCGACGGCGAGACCCGCACGATCGTAAGCGTCGGGACGGCGGCCACGGCCATGACGACGCTATTCGTGCCCGTGTCCACGGGGCCGTGGATCACGATCCCCGCCGGCTCGACCAACCTGCCTGCCACGAGCGCGACCGGCTTCGCGGTCGGCCAGAAGATCGGCATCGACATCGGCGGCAACTACGAGCTGGCCACGGTCACCGCAGTCGGCAAGGCGGCCACGCAAACGACCGTGTCGGCGGCGGCGGTCGCGGGCGCGACCAACATCAAGGTCGCGGCCGACTCCAACATGACGGTCGGTGACACGCTGACAGTGGGCACCGGCGGACGCAAGGAGCTCGCCACGGTCACGAGCGTCGGCACCACCGGCGCGAGCGGCACGGGCGTCAACGTGGCCGCCCCGCTCCAGTTCGACCACATGTCGGGCGTTGACGTGTCCGACGTGGGGACGGGGATCAGCTTCTCGCCGGCCACGAGCTTCCCGCACGTGAGCGGCGACGCGGTGCAGGCGCTGGGCAGCGGCATCACGCTCGACAGCCCCCTGG
>JBGOXZ010000337.1:0-3539 GCA_041479395.1 Opitutaceae bacterium | reverse complement strand
TCCCGCCCGGAATGGCAGGATGAAACGCGGCTGCACGAAGGCACCGAGGCGCCCGCCGCCAGCATGGCCATCTTCCCGGATGAATCGTCCGCACAAGCGCTGCGCCGCGAAGCCTCGCCGTTCTTCGCGTCGCTCAACGGCACCTGGAAGATCGCCTATGTCACCAAACCGGCCGATCGCATTCCGGATTTCTGGCAGCCCGGCTTCGACGACTCGGCGTGGAAGACGATCCCGGTGCCGTCCAATGTCGAGGTGCAGGGCTTCGGCATCCCGATCTACACGAACATCCCCTACCCGTGGAAGGTGGCCAACCCGCCGGTCATTCCCGCGGACTACAATCCGGTCTCCGCTTTCCGCCGGACGTTCACCGTGCCGCCGGCGTGGCAGGGGCGGGAAGTCTTCCTGACCTTCGACGGCGTCAACTCGTTCTTCTACCTCTGGCTCAACGGCCAGAAGCTTGGTTTCAGCAAAGACAGCCGCACGCCGGCGACCTTCCGTGTCACGCCGTGGCTCAAGGCGGGGGAAAACCTCCTCGCGGTCGAAGTGTTCCGCTGGAACGACGGCTCCTATCTCGAGGATCAGGATTTCTGGCGGCTGAGCGGCATCTTCCGCGATGTCTACCTGTGGTCTGTGCCGCCGGTGCATATTCGCGATTTCGCGGTGCGCACCGATTTCGACGCCGGCTATCGCGATGCGGCGCTGGTGGTGCGGGCGGCAGTCGCGGGGGAACTGCGCGGCGGGTCGATCGAAGCCGCCCTGCGGGATCCGGCCGGCCAGGAGGTCTTCCGGGCGCCGGTTGCAAAGAGTGGCATGGGTCTCCCGACCCATGGGCAGGACAACAACACGGGTCAGGAGACCCGTGCCACGCCCGGAGAGGTCATGGAGGATTTCGTCCTGAGACAACACATCGCCGCTCCGCTCAAATGGTCCGCGGAGACGCCGCATCTCTACACCCTTTTCCTCACCGTGCGGGACGCGGCGGGGAAGGTCCAGGAGGTCATCCCGTGGCGCGTGGGCTTCCGTTCGGCCGAAACCAGGAACGGCCAATTCCTCATCAACGGCAAGGCGGTGCTGATCCGGGGCGTCAACCGCCACGAATGGGATCCCGATCTCGGGCAGGTCATGACGCGCGAGCGCATGATCCAGGACATCCGGCTGATGAAGCAGAGCAACATCAACGCCGTGCGCACCTGCCATTATCCGAACGTCACGGCGTGGTACGACCTCTGCGACGAATACGGCCTCTACGTCCTCGACGAGGCCAACATCGAGTCGCATGGCATGGGCTTTGGGGAACTCTCGCTGGCGAAGAATCCACTCTGGGGCCCGGCGCACCTCGACCGGACCATCCGCATGGTAGAGCGCGACAAGAACCATGCCTGCGTCGTGATCTGGTCGCTCGGCAATGAGGCGGGTTTTGGCGAGAATTTTGTGCGCGACTACCAGTGGATCAAGCAACACGACCCCTCGCGGCCGGTGCACTATCAGGGCGATTCGAGTACGCAGGCCTCCGATTTCGTCTGCCCGATGTATCCCGAACCCCAGTCGGTGCGCAACTATGCGGCGCAACCGCGGGAGAAGCCGTTCGTCATGTGCGAATACGCCCACGCCATGGGCAATAGCACGGGCGACATCTGGGCCTACTGGCGGCCGATTTACGAGGGACTGCCGTACCTGCAGGGCGGCTGCATCTGGGACTGGGTGGACCAGGGGTTGCGCACGCCGGTGCCGGCGTCGCGGAAGATCGAGCGCCTCGAGAACCCGAAGTCGCTGCCGCTCGACCCGAAGCTCGGCACGTTCTTCGCCTATGGCGGCACCTTCGGGCCCCCTGACTTTGTCTCGGACGGCAATTTCTGCGCCAACGGCCTCGTCAACGCCGACCGCACGCCGCATCCCGGTCTGGCTGAGGTGAAGAAGGTGTACCAGCCGATCCAGATGCACGCGGGCGACCTGGCCAAGGGCGAGGTGGTGATGAAGAACTGGGATGACTTTCTTTCCGCCGAGGAGTGGCTCGCCGCCGACTGGCGAATTGTGGCGGATGGTCAGGTGCTGGAACAGGGGCGCCTCGACGATCTGACGCTTGCGCCGCGCGAGCAGAAAACCATCACCGTGCCGGTGAAGCCGGTCACGCCAACCTCTGGCACGGAGTACTGGCTCGAAATCATTTTCAAGGTAAAGGCGGCGACCCCGTGGGCCGAGGCCGGCCACGAGGTGGCGTGGGAGCAATTCAAACTGCCGTGGTCCGCGCCGGTCGCCGGCAGCGTGTCGCGGCTGGAGGCGGCGCTCAAGCGCAGCGACACGGCCGACCGGATCGTGCTCGCCAGCGCGAGCACTCCGAAATTCAGCGCGGCAATCGATCGCCGGACCGGTCTGCTCGTTTCGTTGAAGACCGGCGACGTGGAGTTGCTGGAACAGCCGTTGGGGCCGAACTTCTGGCGCGCGCCGGTGGACAATGACCGGGGCAACAAAATGCCGAATATCGACGACGCCAATCCGCGGAACCTCGGGCTCGGTCTCTGGCGCAACGCGACCGATGGGTGGGAGGCGCGATCCGTGGCGATCGCACAGCCCGAGCCAGGCAAGGTCGTCGTGGAGGTGGACGGCTGGCTACCCGCGGTGGGCAGCGCCTACCGGCTCACCTGGACGGTGCTCGGCAGCGGCGACGTGCTGATGGCTGCATCGTTCCGTCCGGGTGACCGTTACCTGCCGGAGATGCCGCGTTTTGGCATGCAGACCATGCTGCGCGCCGGCTTCGACAATCTGGCTTGGTACGGCAAGGGACCACAGGAGACGTACTGGGATCGCCAGGACGCGCGGGTCGGCGTGTACCGCGGCAAGGTCAAGGATCAATACTTCGATTACATCAAGCCGCAGGAAACCGGCAACAAGGAGGCGGTGCGCTGGCTCGCGCTGACGGATGCGCAGGGCCGCGGCCTGCTGGCGGTGGGCCGGCCGCTCCTCAGCGCCAACGCGCTCCACTACACCACGGACGACCTGTTCTGCGCCACGCAGAAGGGAAATTTCTATCGCTACCAGCTGCCGGAACGCGACACGATCACGCTCAATCTTGATCTCAAGCAGCGCGGACTCGGCGGCGACAATTCGTGGGGCGCGCTGCCCCATGAGGAATTCCGCCTGAACGCCTGGCCGATCAGCTATTCCTACCGCCTCAAAGTGCTCGCCGGCGGCGAGGATCCCGCCGCGCTGGCCAGGCAATCCGTCGAGTGAGCTCTCCCACGGCGCGCAGATGCCGGGAAAGCCAGTCTCCCGGCGCGCCCTCGGGCCAACCCATTCCTACATGAAAGCGCCTCTTCTTGTTCTCGCCGTGGCGGCGTTGGTGACCGCCTGCCAGCACGGCGCGGGGTCAACCGCGCCGCGGTGGACGTCCGCGGAGAAGTTCGCGGAATTTCCCTCAGCCGGCTACGTCGTGCGCAACAACGTCTGGGGCCAGGACCCCGGCCCGCAGACCATCTGGGCGGACTCGCACGCACGGTGGGGCGTGCACGCCGACCATCCCGACACCACCGGCATCAAAGCCT
>JBGOXZ010000336.1:0-3558 GCA_041479395.1 Opitutaceae bacterium | reverse complement strand
CCTGGCAGCGGCGCTGCATCTCGGCGTTGTCGCGCTGCACGCTGGCGAAATCGAGGTCCTCGTCGCCCGAGCCGCTGGCGAGGGAGCTGGCCGCGCCGCCGCCGAGGCCGATGAGCATGGCGGGGCCGCCGAGGACGATGAGCTTGTCGCCGGGGCGGATTTCGCCCTTGCGGATGTGTTCGGCCCGGATGTTGCCGAGGCCGCCGGCGAGCATGATGGGCTTGTGGTAACCTCGCAGTTCCGTGGCGGGGATTTCAGATTTGGGATCTGAAATTTGAGATGCGGCGCCTGCGGGAATCTGGGATTTGAGATCTGAAATTTGAGATGCGGCGGGGGCCGCCGCCGTCGCCGCCGGGACTTCGGCCTCGAACGTGCGGAAGTAGCCGTTGATCGATGGGCGGCCGAACTCGTTGTTGAAGGCCGCGCCGCCGAGCGGGCCCTCGATCATGATGTCGAGGGCGGAGACGATGCGGCCGGGCTTGCCGTGCTCCTTCTCCCACGGCTGGACGGCCCCGGGGAGCTTGAGGTTGGAGACGGTGAAGCCGGTCAGGCCGGCCTTGGGCTTGGCGCCGCGGCCGGCCGCGCCCTCGTCGCGGATTTCGCCGCCGGAACCGGTGGAGGCGCCGGGGAAAGGGGAGATGGCCGTGGGGTGATTGTGCGTCTCGACCTTGCAGAGGAGGTGGATGTCCTCCTCGTGCGCGGCGTATACGCCGGTGCGCGGGTCGACAAAGAAGCGGCCGCCGCGCGTGCCTTCGAGGACGGCGGCGTTGTCCTTGTAGGCGGAGAGGATGCCGTCGCGGTGGAGCTGGTAGGTGTTCTTGATCATCTGGAACAGCGAGCGGTCGCGCGGGGCGCCGTCGATTTCCCAGGTGGCGTTGAAGATCTTGTGGCGGCAGTGCTCGGAGTTGGCCTGCGCGAACATCATCAGCTCGATGTCGTTGGGGTCGCGGCCGAGGGTTTGGAACGCCTTGACGAGGTAATCGATCTCGTCGTCGGCGAGGGCGAGGCCGAGCGTGCGGTCGGCTTCGACGAGGGCGGCGCGGCCCCGGGCGAGGACGGGGACGCTGGCCAGCGGGCGCGGGATTTCGTGGCGGAAGAGAACGTCGCAGGCGGCGAGGTCGGAAAAGACGACCTGCGTCATGCGGTCGTGCAGGCGAGCGGCGAGCGCGGCCCGCTGCGCGGATTTGGGATTGGAGATTTGGGATTCCAGAGTGCCCTCGCCGAAATCGATCGTGTAGGCGATGACGCGCTCAATGCGTTTCACCTTGGCCAGGCCGCAGGTGTGGGCGATGTCAGTCGCCTTGGAGGACCAGGGGGAGATCGTGCCGGGACGGGGGGCGACGACTTGGACGAGGCCGGTGATTCTGCCGTACGGCAGAATGGTGGCGCGGCGCGGGCCGTAGGTGAGGAGTTTTTCGAGGACGACGCGCTCGGCGGCGGTCAGATCACCAGTCAGCTCAACCCGTTCGACCCGTTCGACTGGCTCAGGGCTGGCAGGCTCAGGGTTGAACAAGTCAACGAGGTGAACGAATTCGGCGCTGATGGCGCGGACGGGCATGCCGCCATGCGGCCGAACGGCGGCGGTCAGGTCCTGGAGGAGCTTCTGGAGGCGGAATGGCGAGAAGGCAGGAGAGCCGCGGAGGATCAGCATGGATGGGAAAACGAGAGGCTCACAAACATCACCCGTGCGGTCAAGGGGGCTGAGCCGTACCGATTCAAATTGTAGGAGCCTGCTTGCCCGCGCCGCCGCGGCGGGGCTTGCAGGCGAAGTTTGGCGCACGCCCACGGATCACGTCCCGAATCGCCTGCCCCTCGACAAGCCCCTCGACACGCGCGGGGCCTTGAGCTTGTCGAAACGGCGCGGGGCCCTAAGCCTGTCGAACGGGCAAGCAGGCTCCTACAAGCCGGTATCCCGCTATCCGGTCCCCGGCATCCACTCTCAGTGTGCGCCACCGGCCTCGCCAAGGATCCGGCGTATTCTCCCGCAATGATCAGTTTTTGACATCCGGCGTGGAGAAAGCCATTGACCAATCCCAACCGTCTCTTCGAAATCGGGGTTTTCATCACCCGCAAGGATGAACGTCCACCGAATGTCCCGGCAAAACCCGCCCGACAGGCAAGGTGCGGTCTTGGGGGGCGGTGCGGGCCGGCTTGCGGCGTCAGCGGGAAAGGGAGGGCATGAGCGATTTCAGTCACTCTAGCGCAGTGCAGCGGCCCGCGTCTTTCGACAAACAGCGCAGGCGCAAACCCTGCGCCCCCACCGCGACATGAGCGACTCGATCCGACATGAATGCGGCGTCGCGCTGGTGCGGCTGCTCAAGCCGCTCTCCTGGTACCAGGAGAAGTACGGCACGCCGCTCTGGGGCTTCTTCAAGTTGTTTCTCCTGATGGAGAAGCAGCACAACCGCGGCCAGGACGGCGCGGGCGTGGCGTGCGTGAAGCTCGACGTGCCGCCGGGCGAGCCGTTCATGTTCCGCGAGCGCAACATCAAGTCCAACCCGCTCGACCGCATCTTCAAGGGGCTGCTGACGCAGTACGAAGCCAAGGTCGCCGCCGGCACGATCCATCCGGAGTTCGCCGACACGGTCAAAAAGCATTTCGACTTCGGCGCGGAGTTGTACCTCGGCCACCTGCGCTACGGCACCTCGGGCGGCTACAGCCCGAGCGCGTGTCATCCGTATTTCCGGCGCAGTCCCTGGCCGACGCGGAATCTCATGTTGGGGGGAAACTTCAACATGACCAACACGATGGAGCTGAATGACAGCCTCATCGCCATGGGTCAGCACCCGATCTTCGCCACCGACACGCAGGCGGTGCTGGAAAAGATCGGCTACTTTCTCGACGAGGAGCATGAGGAGCTCTACCGCCTGCTCCGCACGCGCGGCCTGCCCGGCGGCGAGATTTCGCGGCGCATCAGCGAAGATCTCGACATCGCCCGCGTCATCACCCGCGCCACGCAGGATTTGGACGGCGGCTACACCCTGGCGGGCCTCATCGGCAACGGCGACGCCTTCGTGGTGCGCGATCCCGCCGGCATCCGGCCATGCTACTATTTCCAGAACGACGAGGTCATCGCCTTCGCCTCCGAGCGCGCTCCGCTGATGACCGTGTTCGACCTGGACGCGGCGGCGGTGCGGGAGGTCCTGCCCGGGCACGTGGCCGTGATCAAGAAGCGCGGCACGCTGGCCTCCACGGCCTTCACCGCGCAGCTGCCCCGGGCGGCCTGCTCGTTCGAACGCATCTATTTCTCCCGCGGCAACGACCTCGACATCTACCGCGAGCGCAAGGCGCTGGGCGCCCGCCTGGCCGACCAGGTGCTCGCAGCCATCGACCACGATCTCCAGAACACGGTCATCGGCTTCATCCCCAACACCGCGGAGGTCGCCTATTACGGCCTCATGGAGGCGCTGCGCCTGCGCCGGCGCGACCAGGTGAAGGCCGCCATCCTCGACGCCGCGAAGCGGGGCCTGCTCGATGAGACGCTGCTCGACGATCTCATCCTCCGCAACTGGCCGCGCGCCGAGAAGGTCGTGAGCAAGGACGTGAAAATCCGCACCT
>JBGOXZ010000335.1:0-3576 GCA_041479395.1 Opitutaceae bacterium | reverse complement strand
CGGTAGCTCGACACGCGGATGCAATCGAGGCGGATGGGGCGGTGGATGGCGCGCATCAGGTCGGCGGCGAAAAGCAGCGCGCCGTTGATGATGGCGACCACGGTGATCTCCTCCTCGCCGTAGGCGGCCGTGATCTCCTCGCCGAGCTTCGTCACCCGCCGCCTGATCATGGTCTCGGATATGATGATTTGCTCGAGATCCTGGTAACGGGACGAAACCTGGTTGGCGGAAGGCATGGCGGGAGGACGATGCGGCGGTCAGCCGGGTGATCAGCGAATGCGGCGGTGAATCCCACAGAGCCAAAAGGCAAAACCGCGCCGCTGGCAAATTGTTTAGGGACCGCGAAAGGCCGGGATGATGCGGGTAGGGAGGTCGCAAAAATAGGGGAGAACCGTCGTTAACCCGTCAGACAGTTATCGTGGAGGGCCCGGCTCCGCCCGGGCCGATTCAGTCGTGCCAGCGGAGGACATGCATTTCGCCCTGATACGGCCAATCGTCCGGGTCATTCACCAACCCCGCCCGCACAGGATTGTGCCGGATGTATTCCCATTTCATATCATAATTCTCACAAACTCTCAATTGGGTGTCCCAAAAATCGCGCTGCCAAAGACGACCGATCCTGGGCCCGGGCCACGTTGCCGCTGTGCGCGATTTCCAAAACCTTATCCAATTCTCCAGCGACGACACCGGCCGTGAACCCGGTGCGCAAAAGAGATGAAGATGATCGGGCATCAGCACGTAACGGCCGACGAGCCATGCGGGTGCGGATTCCCAGACATTACACAGATGTTCATGTGCGTCCGGTAAGGCGAGCAGCGATCGTCGGCTCCAGGTGCAAACCGTGACGAAAACAATAATGGCCCGATTGTGCGATTTCAGCGGAGCGAAATGCGGCGGGTGTTTTCGATCAACGTGATTTTCCATTTTGGTCGGCAAGAATGTAGAATCGAGCTGAGCAGCAATCAAGACGCAGGAATGTGGACGGCGCGGAGGCCGTCCCTCCATCGCGCAAACAACGTGGAGGATCCGTCCGCCCCGGCGGGTTAATTCTTTTGACTTTGCTGGAGGCGGCCGGTTGCCTCGCCCGTCGCGGCGGACAAGCGATGATTTCCATTCAGATCAAGAAGCTGACGAAGCGTTTCGGCTCAGTCGTCGCCCTGCACGATCTGGATCTCACGATCAATCCCGGTGAGTTGTTCTTCCTCCTGGGCCCGAGCGGGTGCGGCAAGACCACGCTGCTGCGCTGCCTGGCCGGGTTCTGTATCCCGGACGAGGGGCGGATCCTGTTCGGTGACGAGGATGTGACGCGCCTCGCACCGCACCGGCGCAACACCGGCATGGTGTTTCAGAGCTACGCCCTGTGGCCGCACATGACGGTGGCGGAGAATGTGGGGTTCGGCCTCGAGGAACGCGACTTGCCGCGCGATGAGATCAGGCGCCGGGCGGGCGAGGCGCTCGAGTCGGTGCACATGAGTCAATTCGCCGGCCGCAAGCCCAACGAGCTGTCCGGCGGCCAGCAGCAGCGCGTGGCGCTGGCCCGCGCCCTGGTCGTCCGGCCGCGCTGCCTCCTGCTCGACGAACCGCTCTCGAATCTCGATGCCAAGCTGCGGCTGGAAATGCGCGGCGAAATCCGCCGGGTCTGCAAGGAATTCCAGCTGACGACGGTTTATGTGACCCACGATCAGAAGGAGGCGCTGTCGATCGCCGACCGCATGGCGGTGCTGGCGGGCGGCCGCATCCTGCAGGTGGGCGCGCCGCGCGAAATCTACCGCTGCCCGGCCCGCCGAACGGTGGCCAATTTCATCGGGGAAACCGATTTCATCCCGGGCCGGGTGCTCGCCGCGAGCGGCGGCAAGGCGAGCGTCGAGACCGCCATCGGCCGGTTCGACGGCGTGCTGGGCGATCCGACGCAGCCGCCCAAGGCCGGCGACGACGTCACGGTGTCCATCCGCCCGGAATGCTGGGTGCTCAGCCGCGAGGCGCGGGCGCAAAACTGCGTGCAGGGTATCATCGGCGAAGCGGTTTACCTGGGCGAGATGGCGCAGTATGACTTTGTTTGCGCCGCGCTGACGCTGAAGATTGTCGAGTTGAATCCACGTTTTCTCGGCCCGGCGGCGCAGGGAGAATTGTATGCCCGCGTCGAGCCGGAGGACGTGGTGGTGTTGGTGGAGTAATTCTCCCAAGGTATGCGCAATTCATGTAGGAAGGTCGCTTGCGACCGATAAACTCGCCCGCCAGCGGGCTTCCTACACGCTCAACATAGAACATGGCCAAGCGCGCGATTTTCCTCGTTGTCCTGGTGGCCACGCTCGCCGTGCCCTTCCTGCTTCGGCCCAGGAAGCCCTCGGCGGCGCGGGCGGATGAGACGCTGGTCATCATCACGCCGCACAACGAAGCCATTCGCTACGAGCTCGGATTAGGTTTCCAACGCTGGTACAAGCAGCAGACCGGCCGGACCGTCTTCGTGGACTGGCGGGTCATCGGTGGCACGAGCGAAATCACTCGCTACCTTGACGGCGAATACACGGCGTCGTTCCAGAACTACTGGACCCATGGGTTGAAGCGCCCGTGGAGCAACGAGGTGGCCGCCGGGTTCGCCAGCCCCCGGGTCAAGCCGGGGGCGGTGGCGGAAAAGGACACGCCGGCCGAGGCGGCCCGGCGGGCGTTTCTCAACTCCGACGCGGACTGCGGCGTCGATCTCTTTTTCGGTGGCGGCACCTATGACTTCGAGAAACAGGCCGAAGCCGGGCACATCGTGGACTGTGGCGTGCTGGAACGGCATCCGGAGTGGTTCACCGAGAACGTCATCCCACGGTTCTATGCGGGCGAGGCATATTGGGACAAGGAGGACCGGTGGGTCGGCACGGTGTTGAGCAACTATGGCATTCTCTCGAGCAAGGAGTCGCTCGCCCGCCTCGGCATCAAGGAGCCGCTGGCCCAGTGGGCGGATCTGGAGGATCCGCGGTTGCAGGGCGAGGTGGCGCTGTCCGACCCGACCAAGAGCAGCTCCATGGCGAAGGCGTTTGAGAACGTCATCCAGCAGCAGATGCAGGAGCGTCTGCTGGACTTGATGGTCGAGGCCGACCGGATTTCCGAACTCGATGAAAAGACGGTGGTGGCCAAGGCCGTCCACGAGGGCTGGATCGCGGGCCTCCGGCGCGTGCAGTTGATCAGCGCCAACGCCCGCTACTTCACCGACTCCTCGCAAAAGGTGCCGATCGACGTGGCGGACGGCAATTGCGCCGCCGGCATGTGCATCGATTTCTACGGCAGGCAGCAGGCCGAGGCGGAGCGGCGCCGCGGCGGCTCGGACCGGCTGGCGTTCGTCTCGCCCGCCGGCGGCACGGTGAGCTCCGTCGATCCGATCGCCCTCCTGCGCGGGGCGAAACACCGCGCGGTGGCGCTGGCGTTCATCGACTGGGTGCTGTCACTGGACGCGCAGAAGCTGTGGAATTTCAAACCCGGCACGCCGGGCGGACCGGAAAAATACAACCTGCGACGCCTGCCGGTGCGGCGCGACTTCTACGGACGCGAGGACTGGAAGTCCTTCCGCAGCGATCCGGACGTTTCACCGTT
>JBGOXZ010000334.1:0-3579 GCA_041479395.1 Opitutaceae bacterium | reverse complement strand
GTCACCCACGACCACCGCTTCGCGCGGCATGCCGTGCGCTCCGTGCACCTCTTCGACGGCCGCGTCGTCGAGGAAAGCGCGATCACCAAGGAGGCGGAAACCTCCCTCTAGGCCTTCCGCCGTCCCTCCCCGCCTCGACCCTCCACCACGAACCCTTTCGCCCGATTTCCGCCCGCGCCGGTTACCCACCGCAATCAGAGTGAGATGGTGTGAGAGAGGGGGGACGAGCGCTGGCGGCGAGGCGGGCGGCACTCCCCACCGCGTCGCGTCGCGCGAATTCATCCCTGCCCCTCCCGCCATGAACGATCTCCGCTTCGCCCTCCGCCTGTTCGCCAAGTCCCCCGGCTTCACCGCGGCCATCGTGTTCACGCTGGCCCTCGGGATCGGCGCCAACACCACGATCTTCAGCATCGTCAACACCACCTTCCTCCGCGCCTTGCCCTACGCGGAGCCAGACCGCCTTGTCCATGTCTCCGAGTCCAGCAAGCAGTGGGACGACATGTCGGTGTCGTACCCGAACTTCCTGGACTGGCAGGCCGCGCAGAATGTGTTCGCCGCGCTGGCCATCTACCGCACCGACGGTCAGAAACTGGAAACACCCGCCGGCACCGAGCGGGTGAACGTCGGCTACGTCTCCGGCGAGTTCTTCCCTGCCGTCGGGGTGCACGTGGCGCAGGGCCGCGACCTCGCCCCCGCGGACGACGTCGCCGGCGCCGCGCCCGTCGCCTGGATCGGCCACGCCCTCTGGCAGCGCCAGTTCGCCGGGGCCGACGACCTGGTCGGCCGCACCGTGTTGCTCGACGGGCAGGCCGTGGCCGTCGCCGGCATCCTCCCCGAGTCGTTCCGGTTCCACCGGGGCATGGACGTGATTGTGCCGCTCGCGCCGTACGCCGAGCAAATGTTCATGCGGCAGCGGGAAAACCACAACGGCACGGCCGTCCTCGGCCGGCTCAAGCCCGGTATCACCGTCGAGGCGGCCCGCGCGCAGATGACGGCCATCGGCAGCCGGCTGGCCAGGGAGTATCCGACCGCCAACGCCGGCCTCGGCGTCGCCGTCAAGCCGCTGCGCGAACGCTTCGCCGGCTGGGCGCGGACCAATTTGCTGCTCCTGTCGGGCGCGGTCGGCATGGTGCTGCTCATCGCCTGCGTCAACGTGGCCAACATGTTGCTCGCGCGCGCCGGCTCGCGCCATCGCGAGATGGCGATCCGGACTTCGCTCGGCGCCACCCGCGGCGCGCTCCTGCGGCAGATGCTCGCCGAAAGCCTGCTGCTGGCCCTCGCCGGCGGCGGACTAGGGGTGTTGCTCGGCCTCTGGGGCTACGAGTTCGCGCAGGAGCTGGTGCCGTGGGAACTCCGGGGCATCATGAGCGGCGGGAGCGGCCTCGACGTCCGCGTGCTGGTCTTTGCCGCCGGCATCGTTCTGCTCACCGGACTGGGCTTCGGGTTCGCGCCGGCCTGGCAGCTTTCCCACGCCAACCCGAACGATGCCCTGAAGAACACTCAACGCGTGGTGCGCACGCTCCTGGGCCGCTTCCACCTCCGCGACCTGCTCGTCGTCGCACAGGTGGCGCTGGCGTTGATGCTGCTGATCGGCGCAGGCCTGATGATCCGCAGTCTGTGGCAGCTCGCGCAGGTGCCGTCGGGCCTCGCTCCGGAGCGGGTGCTCACGCTTCGCGTGACGACGCCTCCGATGGAGCAATACCGGCGCGACCCGTTTGGCCACGTCACGTTCCACGAGCGGATCGTGGAAACGATGCAACGGCTCCCCGAAGTCGAGGCCGCCGCCTTCGGTTCGAGCCTGCCGTTCTCCTGGAACACCTCGAGCAGCTGGATCTTCCGCACCGACCGGCCCGCCCCGGCGCCCGGCGATTTCCCGTCGGCCAACTCCCACGTCATCACGCCCGACTACTTCCGCGCCATGGGCATTCCCCTCTTGCGCGGCCATGGCTTCGATGGCCACGAACCGCAGCCGGTGATGCCGCCCGACGGACTGGTCAGTCAGGAAACCCTTGTCGGGATCTATAAGAATCTGGAGGTCCAGTGCGTGATCAGCCAGCGCTTCGCCGACCTGCTCTGGCGGGGTGAAGATCCGCTGGGCAAACAGTTCCAGATGGGCGCCCCCGAAATGCACCTGCCGCGCTTCCGCGTGATCGGCGTCGCGGGCAACACCACGCAGAACGGCCTCGACCAGGTCGCCCCGTCGGAGTTCTACGTGGCGCTGCGACAATTCCCCGCCCCGATGGATCAGTACCTGGTCGTCCGTTCCCGGCTCGATCCGGCTGCGCTGCTCCCGTCCGTTCGTGCGGCCATCAAGTCGGTCGCGCCGCACGAGACGGTGTTCGATGTGAAAGTCATGGCGCAGCGGATCACCGAGACGGTGGCCGGCCGGCGGTTCAACATGGGGCTGTCCATTTGTTTCGGCGCCGTGGCTTTGCTGCTCTCCGCCATCGGCGTCTACGGCGTGCTCGCCTTCAACGTCAGTCGGCGGACCCGCGAGACCGGCATCCGGATGGCGCTCGGCGCCCAGCGTCGCGACATCCTGGGCGACACCTTCCGGCATGGGTTCGCCCTCGTCATCCCGGGCACTGCGCTCGGCCTGGCCGGAGCGTGGGCCGGCTCCCGCCTGCTGCAAAACCAGCTCTTCGCCGTCAGCGGCACCGACCTGCCCGCCTATCTCACCGGAAGCCTGCTGCTGCTGGCGACCGCCTTCGCCGCGTGTTTCATTCCCGCCCGTCGCGCCGCGAGTGTCAACCCGACGGAGGCGCTGCGCGCGGAGTAGCCACTCTCACTTCCACTCGTCACTCCGATGCTCTCCGACCTCCGCTTCGCTTTCCGTCAGTTGATCAAGGCTCCCGGCTTCACGACCGTGGCGCTGGTCACGCTGGCGCTCGGTATCGGCGTGAACACGTCGATGTACACGCTGGTCGATGTGCTGCTCTTCCGGAGCGCGCCGTTCCCGGAACCGGATCGGCTTTTGCTAGTCCAGGGCACCACCGCCCAGGCTCAGTCCGACGGCTTTGCCTTCACCGAGATCGAAGAGATGCGCGCCCAGGCTGCCGCGTCCGCGGGTGGCGCGGCCGCCGGTGACCAACCCCGGGCCTTCGAATCCATCACTGCGTTTGCCGGCTGGAATAACGCCCTGGCCGAGCCGGGGCAGCCCGCGGAGCGCTTGTTCTCGATCGACGTTTCCGCGGATTTTTTTGCGACGTTCCGCGTGCAACCGATGCTGGGTCGCGCGTTCACCGCGGACGAGGAGGTGCCGGGCCGCAACCAAGTCGCCATCCTCAGCCACGCCCTGTGGCAGACGCGCTTCGGGGGCGATCCCAACATCATCGGCCGCTCGATCCGGCTCAACGCCGAGCAGGTCACCGTGATCGGTGTGATGCCGGCCTCGTTCACGTATCCATTGTTCTGGGGCAAGGTCGACCTCTGGCGCCCGATCACGATCCCGCGCCACATCGTGGAGGACCGCAATAACCACTTTTTCGGCGCGGTCGGCCGCCTCAATCCGGGCGTCACGTCCGCGCAGGCCGCGGCGCAGCTCAAGCCGTTGCTGGCGCGCTAGGCCCACGACTATCC
>JBGOXZ010000333.1:0-3588 GCA_041479395.1 Opitutaceae bacterium | reverse complement strand
CGAGGTGCGCATTCCCCTGCCGCCAAGGGCCACGGCGGCTAACTGAACTGACTTATGAAACGAATTACTGTCGCTCACCATATTACGTTTAGCCAACGATGACTGCTTAAGTGACGCGTGTAGGCGTTGGCTCTGGCGGCTCCTCTTTCATTGAGATGAAACGGAAAGCACATTTCCGTCCGGATCTTTGAACCACGCGACGCGCGCCCCTCCGGGGGCGGTCCAAATCCCCAAGGCATCTTGCTTCATCCCTGGGTAGCGCTCGAAGACGATGCCGCGCTTCCGCAATGAAACGACGCTCTTGCGAATATCGTCGACCCGCCATCCCAAGATAGTGAAACCGGCAGCCTCGAAACCGGCCACCTTGACGATGCGGATGGTCGTGCCGCCACTTTCGAACACCAGCGCGAAATCATCCCTGGCGACGAGACGCAATCCCAGCTTGGCCGCGTAAAACGCCTTCGCCCGACGGAAATCTTTCGTGGGGATGAATCCAACGACGCTGGCGGAGTCTAGCATCTTGCTTGCTGATTTTGCCGGACGTTTGAGGTGAGACATGACTACGGCTGGTGGGACGGCTGCTCCGCAGCCGAAGTGACACCTGTAGGCGGTGACTGTACTGGCTGGTTCGGCGTCCCTCTTAAATAGTTGGCAATGGGGACGCAGCACCACGCTAGTATAAAGACAAGCGGGATGACTTTCCAGGGCTTGAATAGCCGGAAACTTGTGTCTCGCCCCCTTAACCCGACAACATCTGGTCCGTAGTAGTCTTCCGAGACGTGATCGTCCCACCATCCTCGAACCTTACGAATTGCCTTGGCACTATCCATTAATCCCAAAAAGGTCGAAGAAGAGACGCCTAGGCCGACAAAAACCAATAGATACAGTAGACAAACCGCGCTTTGGTTATTCCAAACAAATGCCAGTGCTGCAAAGAGGATACTCTGGGAGGAAACGAGCCAATTAATACGTGCATCGATGAGGCTGTCCTCGTGCCGAATCATATCGCGAATCGTTGCGGCTTCTGCCGTGTTCGCTAGGCGTGGATTCTCTGCCGGCTGATTTGGTTTATTGGCGCTCATAGCCTTTGGGACGCTTTTCGGCCGAACGCTTAGTGGTGTATCCGTCGTGGCCATGATTTGCGATTCTCGAATTACTGTCAACCGGGGCGGCCATGACGGATACACCACCGTTGAACGAACGCCGCTGACCGGACGGTAAGGGAACTACCGGGGAAAGTAACCGGGGGTTTTGGGGAAGGGCGCGGTCATCAGGCGGGAATGGCGGGTGAACGGCTGGGCGCAGCGCTCTTTGGCGCAGAAGACCGAGGATGGGTCGCGGAAAACTTGGCGCTGCGGCGACTGGGAAGACCCGATGAAGCCTCGAAGCCAAGGCGCGGCCGGGACCGGCGTGGTGGCGACGGCCTTGGAGCAGACAGGGGAAATCGAGGGAGCAAGGTTCACTACGAGGAATCGAGGTATGGCACGGTGCAATGGGGGCGCTGGTGTTGCGGGGCGACGCGCTCCACGAGGATCCAGTCGGCTGTCTGCCGGCAACGCGGGCAGCACTGGGGCAGGCCGAGCGGGACCTCGGGCGCGGCCTCGGCGGTGCTGGTCGGCGGAGGCTGGGAGGCAGGCTCAGGTCCCGGCGGCAGCGCCGCCCGGGCTTGAGCGATGCGGGTATGGCGGTTGCGGTTGGCCAAGAGGCCGTAGTGGCGGATCTTGACGAAGCGGGCGGGCAGCAGGTGCAACTGGAGCCGCCGGACGAACTCAGTACAGGCGATGGGCAGGGTCTTCGGCCGGGAACGATCGGCGTAGTCCTTGTAGGCGAAACAGACGGTGCGGGCGCTCTTGTCCAGGGCGCGAATACGGTGGTTGGTGATGCCGACCCGATGGGTGTAGCGTGCAAGATAAGCCAGCACGACTTCGGGCCCGGCAAAGGGACGCTTGGCATAGACGACCCAAGGTTTGGCCGTGGCTTGGCGGACCAGTGCGGCGAAGTCGGCCGGGGTGGCGAGGGGCTGCTGCTGCCCATGAAACTCCAAAGCGCCGTCCCGATACAGCTGCTGGAGTCCGGCGCGAAACTTGCCGCGAAACATGGCGGAGAGCGCCCGGACCGGAAAGAGCCAGTGCGGCGGCCGACCGGCCCAGCTGCCGTCCTCGCGCAGCCCGCCGCCGGTGACAATGCAGTGCAGGTGATAATGATCGAGGAGCGTCTGGCTCCACGTGTGGAGCACCGTGGTCACGCCGAGCTGGGCCTGCAACTCGCGGCGCCCGAACTCCAGCAGCGTCCTGGCCGCGCAGGAAAACAGCAGGTCATAACACGGCGCCTGATTCTGCCGGATCAGCGGGTTCAAGACGTGCGGCAGCGTGAAGACGAGGTGGAAGTACGGGACGGGCAGGAGTTGGTCGGCCTGCGCCTGCATCCAGGCATAGCCGTTGGCGCCCTGGCACGTGGGGCAATGCCGGTTGCGGCAGGAATGGGGAACGAACTGCCGTTCCCCGCAGTGACTGCATTGATACCAATGGCCGCCCAGTTCCGGTGTGCGGCAGGCCATGATCGCCCGCAGGACCCGCCAATGGTGCGGCGGCAGACGGTGCGCGCACGCGTAGTCGGGCAGACCCACGCGGAGCACCGCCGCCACCGTGAAGGCGGGCGGTACGGGCGCAACCCGCGCCCGAGGCGACATGAGGAGCGCCTCAGGCGGATTGCTTCAAGAGCGCCTGGAGATCGATCGCCTCCAGCAGGCCCTGCAGTTCGGTGATGACCTCGCGGCGCACGTGCAGATAGCGCGAGGTCGTGACCAGATTGTTGTGGCCCATCAGGCGTTGGATCACCGGCAGCGGCACACCGGCCTCCAGCAGGTGCGTCGCAAAGGAGTGACGCAGCGAATGAATGCCGCCGTTGCGCGGCACTCCGGCCAGCCGCACCGCCCGCCAGAAAACCGCTTGCACGCTGGCCACCGTCAGCGGGTGACCCGGCTTCCACCGGGACGGGAACAGCCAGCCGCCGGCGGGCCGGTAAGCGCGCCAGTAGGTGCGCAGCTGTTCGAGCAACCGGGGTGAGAGCACCGTGTACCGGTCCTTGCGTCCCTTGCCCTGTTCGACGCGAATCTGCCCGCGATCGCTGAGGATGTGTTCGGGCCGCAGCCGGCACAGCTCGCTCACGCGCAGACCGGTGGCGTAGGCCGTCATCAGCAGCGTGCGATGTTTGAGATTGAGGCCGTCGACCTGCAGCAGCCGGGCCACCTGCTCCGGACTGAACACGCGCGGTCGCAGGACCGGCTTCTTCATGCGGGGCAGCGCCGTCTCGATCGCCTCGGTCGGCCGCTGCAGCACATGCCGGTAGAAAAAGCGCAGCGCGCTGACCGCGACGATCAGGGTGCTGGCGCCGTTTTTGCGGTCGCGCCGCAGATGCAGCAGATAGGTGCGCAGTTCCTCGTCACTGATCCGATCGGGCGGGCGCTGGTAATGCCGCGCCAGCAACGATACGACGCCTGCGTAGGATTCCTGCGTACTGCGGGACAAGCCGCGAACTTCCAGTTCATCGATGAGTTTTTGTCGGAGGATGCTCATAGCACCCCCACGG
>JBGOXZ010000332.1:0-3600 GCA_041479395.1 Opitutaceae bacterium | reverse complement strand
CGGCCGTGAAATCGTCGGCTCGCTCCTGACCACCTGCTACGGCAAGGAGTCGGTCTACGTGCTCAATGAGATCGCCGCCCACGCCGCGGGGGCGGTCCATTACGACCCGCGGGTCGACACCATTTTCGAAATCGGCGGGCAGGACGCGAAATACGCCCGCCTCACCGCTGGGCGGGTGGTCGACTGCGCGATGAACGAGGCGTGCAGCGCCGGCACCGGCTCGTTCATCGAGGAGCAGGGCCGGAAGTTCGCCGGCATCCGCGACGTAGTGCACCTCGGCGAGGAGGCACTCGCGGCCCGCGAAGGCGTGTCGCTCGGTCAGCACTGCTCCGTGTTCATGGCGGAGATCATCGATGCGGCCGTGGCCGCCGGTGTCGAACAGCGGGCCATCATCGCCGGACTCTACGACTCGATCATCCAGAACTACCTGCACCGCGTGAAAGGCAACCGCTCCGTCGGCAAGGTCATCTTCTGCCAGGGCATGCCCTTTTCGTCGGACGCGCTCGCGGCCGCGGTCGCCCGGCAGACCGCCAGCGATGTGATCATCCCGCCGAATCCCGGCACGGTGGGCGCATTCGGGATCGCCCTGCTCGCTCATCGGGAAGTGTCATGGGACGGACGGGCAGCACTGGATCTGCAGCGTTTCCTGACCGCCCGGATTGGGGCGAAGGACACCTTCATCTGCAAGGCCACGTCCGGCTGCGGCGGAGTCGGCAACTGCTGCCGGATCGATCGTCTGCAGACCCTGGTGGGCGATCGCCGCCAGACCTTCACCTGGGGCGGGGGCTGCGCCCTATACGACAAAGGCACACGCAAGAAGAAGCTGCCTGACCTGGCACCGGATCCGTTCCGCGAGCGGGAGGAATTGATCCAGCGGTTGGTCGCCGGCCTTACCGCCCGCCCGGCGGAGGAAGCGGCCGCGCCCCGAACCATCGCCGTCAGCGACGAATTCATGCTCAAGGGTCTCTTTCCTTTCTTTGCCAGCTTCCTGCACGAACTCGGTTTCGCTCTGCGCCTGGTCGACGGCTGCGATCACGCCGCGCTCAAGCGCGGCATCCAGGAATGCAACGTCCCCTTCTGCGCGCCCATGCAGCAATTCCATGGACTGGTCAGCCGCATGGCCGAAACGGGCGCGGACCATCTCTTCCTGCCGATGATCCGCAGCCTGCCGCACGTCAACGGCGAGCCGCACGCGGTCACCTGCCCCATCGCCCAGGCCTGTCCCGACATTTTGCGCTGGGATCTGGAGGGAGGCATTTCGCCTCGCGTGTTGTCCCCTGTGATCGACGTGGGCGCAGGGAATCTCGAATCGATGGAGTTCCTGGCGGGCTGCCAGGCGCTTGCCCAACAGCTCGGTCGCACCGGCCACGACTGGCGGGGGGCGCATCGCCGGGCCGTCGCGGCCCAAGAGCGCTTCGAACAGGCCTGCGCCGGCATCGGGCGGCGGGCTCTGGCGTTTTGCGCGGCTCACAACATCGTGCCCGTCGTCGTGCTCGGCCGGCCGTACACCATCTACAACACGGTCCTGAACTCCAACGTGCCCGCCATCCTGCGCGAACAGGGCGCCATCGGCATCCCGGTGGACTGCTATCCGGTCGATGAACGCGTTGCCTCGTTTAGAGACATGTATTGGAGCCACGGCCAGCGCATCCTGCGCGCCGCGCACCAGATCCGCCGCACGCCCGGCGTCTACAGCCTCTATTGCAGCAACTACTCGTGCGGCCCGGACAGCTTCAACCTCCACTTCTACACTTACATCATGGAGGGCAAGCCCTTCGCCATCATTGAAACAGACGGGCACTCCGGCGACGCGGGCACCAAGACGCGCGTCGAAGCCTTCCTGCACTGCGTCGCCCAAGACCTGCAGACGCGCGACGGTTCGGGTGTGGCACGGGTCTCCCGACCCGTGTTCGGCACCCACGGGTCGGAAGACCCGTGCCACGAAATCGCCTGCAAGCAGGCTCCTACAGAAACCACATCCAAGACTGCGCCGTGTTTTGGACAAATGGCGGGATTAGATTCCATCGCTCCGGCCAACTCGCTCCACGACTTCGCCCGCATCGAGCAGCGCCCGTCGTCGATCGCGGAGGTTCGCCGCCGCGGCGAGACGGTGCTGATCCCGTGGATCGGGCCGAGCTCGCAGGCGGTCGCCGCCTGTCTGCGCGGCGTCGGCCTCGCCGCGGAGTGCCTGCCGATGCCGGATGCCGAGTCGCTGCGCCTCGGCCGCCGCCACACCTCGGGCAAGGAGTGCCTGCCCATGTGTCTTACGCTCGGCAATCTGCTCAAGCGCCTCGAACGCGAACGCCACACGGCCAGCCGCTTTGCCGTGCTCATGACGACCACGCACGGTCCCTGCCGGGAGGGCACCTACAACCTGCTCAACCAGATCACGCTCGAACGCCTGGGCTGGCAGGATCGCGTCCGCATCTGGCCGCCGGCGGACACGGGCTACTTTGACGGCCTGCCCGGGGGGCTCTCCGTGCTGATCTTCGCCATGATGGTGGCATCGGATCTCCTGCTCGGCGCCTTGCATGAGGTGCGGCCGGCCGAGATCCGCGCAGGCGCGGCGCAGGAAATCTACGACCGCCACTTCGCCGCGCTGCTGGAAAAGGCGGCCGCGGCCACCGCCGGCGATCTGTCCTTGCGCGCCGCCCTCTGGCAGGTGGCGACGGGGCGGCTCTTCGGGCTGAGCCGGCTGCTCGCCGGGGCCGCCGCGAATTTTTCCGCCGCCCGTACGAACAAACCGCTGCCCACGGTGCTGGTCGTGGGCGAGGTGTACGTGCGCTGCGAGGCTTTCGCCAACAATTTCCTTATCGACCAGCTGGAGGCGCGCGGCCTGCGCACCCACCTGGCGCCGCTGTGCGAATGGCTCGAATATGCCGACGTGATCAACCGGCGCGAGGCGAAGGCCCTCCGCCTGGGCGAACGCGTCAGCAGTCTCGTGCAACAGCGCATCCAGAATCTCACCTACAAAAGCATGGCGCCGGCGTTGCAGTGGCCCGCGCGTCCCACCGTGAAGGAAGCCCTTGACGTGGTGGAACCCTACTTGCGGACCGACTTGCACGGCGAGGCCGTGCTCACGGTGGGTAATCCAGTGGAGGAATGGCGCCACGGCCGGATTGACGCCGTGATCAGCGTGGGTCCGCTGGAATGCATGCCGAACAAGATCTCGGAGGCGCAGCTCTTCCACGTCGCGGAACGGGAGGGCCTGCTCGCGCTCACCCTCCCGGTGAACGGTGACCCGGTGGATGCCGAGGTGCTCGACAACTTCGCCTTTGAGGTGCATGCGCGATTCCAGCGCGGCCGATCCCGCCCCCACTCCGCGCACCCGCCAAGCCAGGAAATTTTTATCGGCCGCCAATAGCGGAAACCGTGCGCTTGATTGTCATTATTGACAGGAGTGAGCATGTACTCAGCTCACCAAGCTGTCACCGCCTTTCGCCTCGCAGCCCTCCGCGCCGCAGTCCTCGCGCTGCTGGCCGGCCTGACCGCGGCCGCCCAAAGTGCGCCGCCCGTTTACCAATGGACCACCATCGCCGGCCGGGCCAGTATCGGGGTCGAGGATGGTCCGGGCGCAGCCGCCCGGTTCAATCATCCCAT
>JBGOXZ010000331.1:0-3601 GCA_041479395.1 Opitutaceae bacterium | reverse complement strand
GGCGCCTGGCCGCTACGAATATCTTTTCGTCGTAGACGGTGCCTGGGTGCCAGATCCGTTGGCTACCGAGTTCGTGCCTAATCCTTTCGGCGGCGCCAACGTCGTCATCACCGTGTAAACACGCGGCAATGAGGGTCATGACGAACGCAGTCGTGCCGGCGCGCAAAAACTGTTTTGATCTTCAGTACGAATTTCATGAGGGATAGAGTCGCCCTCTGGTGTATAACCCCTGCACTCACCAAAGTTAGGTTCTTCGACGAACAAACCCTTATTCTATGAAAACACTGATTCGAATTCTTGCCCTCGCGGGCCTGCTGCTGGGCGCCGCTTCGATCGCCTTCGCCGGACCGCCTCCGCCCATCTTCACCTCCCACGCGCTGACCAAGCCCGAGCAATTCCAGCAGTTGAAGCACGGCGACAAGATCGCCTACGTCTGCAAGCAGTGTAATTCGGTTTCCGTGCAGACCATCGAGAAAGGCGAAGATGCGATGGCACTCTGCAAGGAAGGCTCCACGGTGACATGCCCTTCGTGCAGCAAGGTCTATCGTGTTGTCCGTCCTGGTCCTATCAGTAAGGGAGGACAGCCTCCTGAGCTCAAATACGTTAACGACAAAGGGGAAGAGTGCCTCTTCATCGTCAAACTACCGGCCGAAAAATAGTCGATATCCCAGCGCCCCAGGACTACGATCCCGGGACGCATTTTACCCTCCGAACCAAAGAAGCGGCGTCATTCCGCAGTCCGGCTCGTTTTAGTCATGGCCGGCAGGTGTTTTGCCACCGCCGTCTACTCCCTTTACTGGGGGTGGAGCGCTGAAGCGCAGATTCTTCAAGGGGAGGCACCACCTGCAGCGTATTACCGACGACCATGACAATCTCACGTTCCTTCATCGCGTTTCTTCTTTTGGCCGGTTCGGCGGTCGTTACTGCCCGTGCAGCCGACGTCATGCCCGATCACCACGCCGACCACGTGCACACGCACGTCGCCACCCAAAAACAAATCCTCTCTGGCTACGAGACCGTACGCACTGCGCTCGCCGACGATGATTTGAGCGCCGCCAGGACCGCCGCGCAGAAACTCGCCACCGCGGAAGTCCGGCTGCACCACGCCGCCATCGCCAACTCCGCCAAAGATATTGCCAAAGCGGACGACCTCGCCGCCGCCCGCGCGGCTTTCAAGATCCTCAGCAACGAGACCATCGCGCTCGCCCGGCAACAGAAGGGCTATTTCATCCTGACCTGCCCCATGGTGCAGGCGGACTGGGTGCAAAGCACGCGCGAAGTCGCGAATCCCTATCTGGGCCGGGACATGCTCACCTGCGGCACGGTGAAGGCGGAAACCAAGGGCTGAACGCCTTTTCCCCCGCCGTGCGCCATCCCCGCTTCATTGCCACCGCCCTCGCGCTGCTTCTCGCCGGGTGTGCCACCGCGCCTCGCGAGGAACGCGCCGCGCTGGACCGCGTGCGCGAGACCGGCGCGATGCTGCGGCCCGCGGGGCACAAGCCGGAGCTGCCGGTCCTGACGGCGAATTCATCGCTGGCCGATTACCTTCGCTTCGCGCTCCTCAACCATCCGCAGGTGGAGGCGGCGTATGACGAATGGCGTGGCGCGGCTCTGGCCATAGCCCCCGCCCGCGCGCTCCCCGACCCGAAGCTCACTTTCCAAGCCGACATCACCGACACGGTGATGTCGCTCATGCCGGGACTCATGTTCGACGTCATGGCACCCGGCAAGCGCGTCGCCATGGCGCGCGAGGCCGCCGCGGCGAGCAACGTGGCATACCGTACCTACACCGCCACCGTGCTGCGCATCGCCGCCAATGTGCGCAAGGCCTGGATCGAACTGGCCTACGCGGGCGACGTTCACGGCCTCTACCGTGAGACCATCAGCGCGGTCGACACCGCGCTCGCACTGACCAACGCCGAGTACGCCACGGGCCGCGGCATGACCAATTTCGAAAAACAGGTGCGCCTGCAGAACCTCGCCGCGCAGCACCAAGCCCACCACGCCGCGGTCGCCGACCGCTTCGTCGCCGCACGGGCCCGATTCAAATCCGCCCTCGGCCTGGCCCCGGCTGAGGCCGATCCGCCCTGGCCGCAGCCGACGCTCACCGTGACGCCGCTGCCGTCCGAGCAGGAATTGTGGCAGCGCACCCTCACCGCCAATCCCGAACTCGCGCAAATGCGCGCCATGGTCGACATGGCCATCGCCAGCGTCGAAGCCGCCCGCACGGCCCGCACGCCCGATTTTTCTGCCGGCGTGATGGTAGACCTCAAGGCTGACCCGCTCATGGTGCGCCCGACCGCCACCCTGACGCTGCCGATCTGGCGCGACAAGATCGCCGCGACCATCGCCGCCGCCGGGGCGCGGCGCGACGCCGCCACGGCGCGGGTGAGCGCCGAACAGCTCAATCTCGCCGCCGAACTCGCGCAAATGCTGTACATGGTGAAGGAATCCGATCGGATGCTCGCCTATATGGACGGCACGGCGCTGCCGAACCTCGACCGCAGCATCGCCTCCGTGGGAGCCGGCGCGCAATCCGGCATGGCGAGCGCGGCGATGATTTCGGAAATCCAGCTGATGGCGATCGACATGCGCCATGAGCGCCTGGAGGTCCTCCATAGCCGCGAGATCGCCGCCACCGACCTCATGCTGCTCACCGCCAGCGTGGTTCCCAGCGGCGCGCCCCTGCCGCCGGATCCTGCCGCGCCGGCCAGCTTTTGAGCCTCTTTGCCACATGAAGAACCTCCGATTTCTCCCCGTGTTTGCGGCCGCGGCGCTGATGTTGAGCGCGCCCTGGCTGGTGCCGGTCACCCGCGCCCAAGCCACCGCAGTGCGACCGCAGCTCTACACCTGCGGCATGCATCCGCAGATCGTCCGCGACGCGCCCGGCAATTGCCCAATCTGCGGCATGAAGCTGCAACCCGTGCGCGCCAACACCGCCGCACCCGGCGCCGGAGCCGCCGCGCCCTCCGGCGAACGCAAGATCAAATACTACAAGTCCACCATGATCCCCGGCCAAGTCAGCGACAAGCCCAGCAAGGACACCATGGGCATGGACATGGTGCCCGTTTACGAAGGCGACGATTCCGGCTCGAGCGACATCCAGATCGACGCCGTCACCATCCAACGCATGAACCTCAGGACCGCGCTGGTCGAGCGCGGCCCGGTGCGTCGCGAGTTTCGTACGGTCGGCACCATCGCTTACAACGAGCAGGGCCTGCGCGACATTACCACCAAATACGAGGGCTGGCTCGAGAAACCCCACGTGAACGCCACCTGGACTGCCGTGAAAGCCGGCGACCCGCTCTTCGAGATCTACTCGCCCGACCTCTACAACGCGCAGCTCAACTATCTTGTCGCCTCGCGGAGCGAAGGCGCAGCCGGCGACCCGCTGACGCGCGCCTCGCGCGCGCGCCTGCAACTCTTCGACCTGCCGGATGGTTACATCGCCGAAGTCGCGCGCACCGGCGAGGCGCACCGCACTTACACGTTCTGCGCACCGGCCGACGGCGTGGTCATCGAAAAGATGGCTGTCGCGGGCCAGATGATGAAGGCCGGCGAGAAAATCTTCCGCCTCGCCGATCTCTCCACCGTCTGGGTG
>JBGOXZ010000330.1:0-3601 GCA_041479395.1 Opitutaceae bacterium | reverse complement strand
CTTGGGTCCGTTCCGCTCATACATGGCGCCGACGATATCGTGCGACACCGGATCGCGATACAGCCAGCCGTCGAAATCGTAGGCATTGTCCTGCAGCAGCACTTCACCCAGTTGGCCGGTCGCACCATCCATGAACTGCAGCGCGCGCGGCTTGCCGTCCTGGCGCGGCCCAACCACGGCCAGTTGCCCGGGCTGGTTGCCGCAGCCGAGAACATCGATCTCCTCCAGGTCCACGGGGCATTTCTCCCAGTGCTCCCCGACCAAACGGTGCATTGATAAGACGCCATCCTGGGCGGTGAAACCAATCTCCAGTCGACCTTCTTTGTCTGCCATGAAGCCGACATCGAATTCCCCCTTGGGGCCCTTTTGGCGGCTCAAAATGTGTCTATCGTTACTTTCCTGCGAATCCAGGACGGCATGGTAGTCCGCTCCAGCTTTGAAAAGATTGGTTATCACACCGGAACGGACGTCCGTGTTGATGGTGACAACCACACCCGCATCCGCTCCGGCATTCAAACTGCCGGAATGGATCCACATCAATGGCCGCAGACGTTTCTGTGGCGGAACGGCGATCAGAGTGGAACCGACATACTGGAGAAGCGGGTAACATGATCTGAGATCACCGACCTCGGCGGCGAACAATCCGATCCCGGCGGATTTTTTCGCCGCAATTCCGAAGATGAGACGCTGGTCGTTCAGCCATGTGACATCGAAGACGTCCTTGTCACCCCCACCGCTAAAGCCTTCCATCTTGTTGTTCTTCAGCTCAACCACCAAAAGCTCATGCCGATCTTCGCCCGCAGTGACCAGGGCGGCTATGTGCGTGCCGGAGGGATTCAATTTCGGTTGTTGCAGCAGTGTCGGTCGGAAGAAATCCACCATCGGAATCGCCTCGCTGGCCGGCACCGGTGTGTTGCGTTCGAGGTCCAGTTTTCCTGCGGCAGGCAGCCGGAGAGCTGTCGTCGCCCCGAGGAGCAGAACGGCGGCCGATAGAATTTTGCTACGTGTGACCATGGTCAGACGGGATGGGAAAGATCCAGGGCGTTCGGACAAAAATGTGCACGTTGAGAGGCTCGATGAAAGACAGTAGATGGTTTGGGCGAAACTGTCCACTTTCGCAATCGCCGGAATTGCCGGGAGGTGTCTCGCTTCGCGCCAAACGGATCGGGCTGACGTGATACCTAAACTCATTATCAACCTCTTCAGCGGCCCGCATATCGGGCCCATTTCGTCCAGTGACCAAGACCTCCCAACCGACATCGACGTCGTGATGTCGGCCCTGTTGAAGGTTCTCAAGAAAACTGGCCTCAATTCGAAGAATGCCGTTTTGTGTCTGAAGATGCGCCGCAGCGCGGAGACACATCTCTGCATCGACGGGCTTTGCTTCGATGGTACGCCTTGCCTTCGCCACTGATGCGGCGCAGGTAGAGCAACCCCGCCGGCGTGGCGGGGTTGGTCGCGGGCCTGCTCGCGACGCAGTCGGAGTTCGCCTCCCGCCCCTGGCACCACTCGCCTTTCGGAAATCCCGCCGCCTCCGATCAGTTACGGATCTCCGGCATGTGGCGCGCACCGCACCGGTGGCAGGCACCCAACGGACCCTGCCGCCGACGCTCGCGAAAGCGGCGGGCCCGCTCGCCGTTCCAGATCTCCGCGATGGTGGCGTGCCGGACGTTGCCCAGGCAACCGTCCGGAAAGTCGACGCAGAAGTTCGCTTCACCGGTGGGCTGGATGTCGATCAAGCGCTCGACGTTCGCGCACCCGGGCGGTCCGACCGGCGCGGTCGGGTCGGTGAACCACGTGCGGTATTCCGCCGCCGTCAACGGCATGTAGGGATAGTCATGGAGGTTCTGGAGCGACTCGACATAGCGCCGGTGCTGGGCGGCGAATACGTCGGGATCCACGCCCGACTCCTCGTGGTGAAACCCGCGCCACGAGAAGGCTTCGCAGCCGAGCGTCTCGCGAATCTCGCGCTCCCAAGTCCCGCCCACCGCGGCGGGCACGTAATAGTACGGGACAATCGTGATCGAGTCGACGCCCAGCCGCCGCGCCACCGCGGGCATCTCGCCGAGCCCGCCCACCGACCACGGGCTGATCGTGAAGCAGATGGAACGGCTGACGCGCCGTGGCGTCCCACCGTCGAGCTCGGCGAGCCGGGCGAGCCCGCGCGCGAGCTGCCGGAAAGACCCCCGCACGCCGCGCACGGCGTCGTGGACCGCTTCGGGGCCGTCCACTGAGACCGTGATGTGAATGTTGCCGAGACGGACGAGATCCGCGGCATAATCGGCGAGCCGCGATCCGTTCGAGTCGATCGAAATGTAGAGGCCGAGACTCCGGATGTGCTCGAGCAACGCGATGATGCCAGAGACCAGAAACGGTTCGCCGCCCCGCAGGAGGATGGATGTGATGCCGTGGGCCGCGGCCTCGTCGGCCAACCGCTTCCAGTCATCGAGCTTCAAAACCGGACCGCGGTAGCCGTGCCCCGTGCGCACGTAGCCCTCCTGACTCCATTGTCCGCACATCTGGCAGCGCAGGTTGCAGGCGTTCGTCAGCGTGAAGGAGATGTAGCCGGGAAAATCCATGCGCTGTGGTCCTCACGTAGAGCGCGGCAGACGGCAAGCGGAAACTCCGGCGCGCGATCCCGGCTAACGAGGTCAGTCCCCGCCGCTTGCTCCCGGCCTCAGCCGGCCCGGCCGATGCGGAGCACGAGGGGCCAGGTGATCTCGCGCACGCACGCCGGATCGCCCCATGCCGGCTGCAGTTTCTGCTCGAGTGCCTCGACCGGATCATGTCCGCGTGCGGCAAGGTAGCGGGCCGTCGCCGACCAACTGCGAAAATACCCGAGCAGTTGCGGCAGCGACCACTGCGTCCGCATCGCGAACGCGGGCGCCGGCACCTCGGCAAAGGGAAACGGGATGGTCCGGTAGCCTTCCTCCACGAGCCTCCGCTCCGGCGGCCAGTATGGTCCGACGACGTGGTGATAAAAATCCCCGGCGAGCTCGTCGATCGCCTCGATGCCGAGTTGGTGGGCCCCATAACTCCAGATGGCGATGGTGCCATCGACGGCCAGCACGCGCCGGGCCTCGGCGTGGAAACGGTCGAGGTCGAACCAGTGGAGCGCCTGCGCGACGGTCACCAGGGCGACGGAATGGTCGGGCAGACCCGAGGCTTCCGCGGGCGCCACGCGCCAGGATACCCGGGGATGTGGCGGCGCCTCGGCGATCTGCCCGGCGCTCGCATCCGTGGCGACGACCGCCTCGAAGCGTTCGGCGAGTTCCAGCGTCGCCTGCCCGCTGCCGCAGGCGCAGTCCCACACGCGCGCCGCCCGCGGCACGATGCTCCGCAGGTAATCGAACAGCTCCCGCGGGTAGCGCGGCCGGTAGTACGCGTAGTTGGCGGCGACAACGGAGAAGTGATCCTTGAAGGAGGTTAGCGCCATGGGAACGGCTGGTGCGTTTAAGGTGCGCCGCGGCCGAGGCACGTCAACCTGGTCCCCGGGGGGCAAGCGGGCGAGGGTAGTGGGTCAGTTTGTGTAGGTTGGGCTTTATGCCCGACACCGAAACCCTCGACATCCCTCTGTCGGGGATAAACCCCGACCTACAGT
>JBGOXZ010000329.1:0-3607 GCA_041479395.1 Opitutaceae bacterium | reverse complement strand
CTGTTCGAGGCCAAGACGTGGCAGCTGTCGCCCGAGGCCTGGCCGGTGACGCGTCAACAGGTGGCGGAGCTCGAGCAGATCGGCGCGGCCTGCCACGAGTTTCACCAGACGCTCGAGACGCTCTATCTGCGGGCGGCCGCGGGGAAGAACCTGCTGCGCAACAAGCCGCTCGTCGCGCCGTGGGTGGCGGAGTATCTCGACCGGGGCAAGCCGGCCAGCCTCGTGCACCATGCGCGGGACAGCCGCCTGCGCGGCCATTTCCCCACCGTGATCCGGCCTGACCTGCTGCTGACGGACCATGGCTTCGCGCTGACCGAGCTCGATTCCGTGCCGGGCGGCATCGGTCTCACCGCGTTTCTCAACCGGCTGTACGGTGGCGAAGGGCCGGGCGCCAAGGGGCAGGTGCCGCATGCCGCTGATCCCGCCCCAAGCCCCGGATCCGAGACGCAAAGCATGGGGCCGGGCGCGATCGTCGGCGCGGGGGATGCCATGATCGAGGGCTTGTACCAGTCGCTGGCGGCGCTGCTGCCGCAAAAGCGCACGCCGCTCATCGCCCTCCTGGTGAGCGACGAGGCCTCGACCTACCGGCCCGAGATGCAGTGGCTGGCGCGGGAGTTGCAGAAGCGGGGGAGCCGCGTCTTCTGCCTGCGGCCCGAGGAGGTGTTTCCATTGGGCGGAGCGCTCTACTTCGACGCCGAGGGCACGCCGGAGAAGGTCGACATCATCTACCGGTTTTTCGAGCTGTTTGATCTCGGGAACATTCGCACGTCGGCGTATTTCTTCGAGGCCTGGGGCAACGGCGAAGTCGTCATCGCGCCACCCATGCGGCACTTCCAGGAGGAGAAGCTGGCGCTGGCGCTCTTCCATCACCACCTGCTGCAGGATTTCTGGGCCGAGAATCTCGGCGCCCGCAGTCTGAAGCTGCTGCGCCAGCTCATCCCGATGTCGTGGGTGATGGATCCGACCCCGCTGCCGCCCGGTGCGGTGCTGGACGGCCCCCGGGTGGGCGGCCGGGCGCTGGCCGACTGGGGCCAGCTGGCGCAGGCGTCGCAGAAGGAACGGGATCTTATCATCAAGATCAGCGGCTACCACGGGACGGCGTGGGGCGCGCGCAGCGTGGTGCTCGGCAGCGATTGCTCGCGCGAAGAGTGGCAGGCGGGCATCGCGCATGCGCTCCAGCTTGGCCCGATCAATCTGCATGTGTTGCAGGAGTACCGGAAGCCGCGGCGGGTGCACCATCCCGTCTATCGCCACTCGGCAGGCGAGGGCCTGCCCGCCGCCGCCGCGACGGAGGCGGGACGCCTGCGCCTTTGCCCGTATTACTTCACCATCAACGGAGAGGCCCGGCTGGCGGGCGTGCTCGCCACTTTTTGTCCCCCCGACAAGAAGATCATTCACGGCATGCAGGACGCCGTGCTGCTGCCGTGCCGGGTCATGGATTGACCGATGGGAAACTGAATCGGCGAAGACGGGCTCTCACGCCGACAAGGTGTCGGTGCACCAAGGCTTCATCAATCTTGATGACCTGACCCCGTTGACCTGGCCGCTCCCTCGAAAATCGGAGGCTGGAAGCTCTTCCTGGAGGGGAAGGGCTTCTGGCTGTGCGTGGGCCGCGTGAAATAGATCGGCTGACCGCGGAGGCCTCGGCGCCGGGATCTCCGGCGAAGGGAGACTGTCCGGACAATCTTTTCGGGCAGAAAATTCAGCCCAGGGGAGGAGATTCGCCGGATGAATGCCGGGTGGCCTCCGCCCCGTTCGCTCAGGGCTGCTTGGGCGGCGGAATGGTGATGTCGACCGGCTTAACCGGGCCGAGGCTGTCGAGCGGCGCTTCGTACCGGCCGTTGCCGCTGAACAACACGGCGAACTTGCCGGGGGTAAGATACTGCCGGGCCACGCGCGCCACGTTGTCCCTGGACACTTGGGTGATGCGCGCGTGGTACTGCTGCAGGTAATCCCGGGGATAGCCGTAATACTCGTAGGCCATCAGGCGCCCGATGATCTTGCTGGTGTGATCGAACTCGAAGGCGAACCCCTTCAAGATGCTGTCCTTGGCGCGGGCGACTTCGTCATCGGTGGCGCCGCTCTCCGCCAGGCGCTTCACCTCCGTGAGCATCGACTGATAGATCTTGATGGTCGTCCCCGGCTTGGAGGAGCCGCCGGCGAAGAAGGAGCCGGGGTGATCCCACTCGGCATTCCAGGCCGAGAACACCGCGTAGGCCAGACCCTGGCCGGAGCGGACGTTGCTGAACAGGCGGGAGGAGAACCCGCCGCCCAGGATTTCGTTCATCACCACCAGCGCGTAGTAGTCCGGATCGTCCCGCCGGCCGCCCAGCATGCCCAGGAGCACCCATGACTGCTGCATGTCGGTCTTGACGATCGAATAGAAGCCCGCCCGGTCCTGCGCCGCCGGGTCGACGGCCGGCACGCCCGGCTTCGGCTGCCCGCCGCGGGGCCACGCGCCGAAGCACTGCTCGATCTTCGCGCGGACGGCGGCTGGATCGAAGTCGCCCTCGACGCCGAGGATGACGCTCTCGGGCTGGAAGAACCGTTGGTGAAAGGCGACGAGGTCGTCGCGCGTGATCGCGTCGATCGTCGCATACTCGGTCTGGCGGGCGTAGGGGCTGTCCTTGCCATAGAGAATTCGCATGAATTCCCGGAAGACGATACCGTTCGGTTCATCGTTGCGGCGCGCGATGCCGTCCCGGAGTCGGATCTTGGCGAGATCGATCTTGTCCTGCGGGAAGGCCGGGTACTGGAGCAGGTCCGCGACAATCTCGATGCCGCGCCCGAGGTCCTCCTTGAGCATGGTGGCATGGACGTCGCCCGAATCCCGATCGATGCTGGTCTCGATGCTGGCGCCGAGGCGGTCGAGTTCGTCGTCGAGCTTGTCGCCGCTGCGCGACGTGCTGCCGCCGGTCCGCATGACCATGCCGGTGAGCGACGCCAGGCCGGTTTGGGCGGCCGGCTCCCAGCGCCCGCCGGCGCGCACGAGCACATGCATGCCGACCTTGGGCAGCTCATGGTCTTCGATCAGATAACCGACCAGGCCGTTGGCCAGCTCGAACCGGACCGGCTCGGGCACCTTGATGTCGTGAATCGGGGGGTACTGCAGATCGCGGTAGCTGCCGGGCTGCGGAGGGGAGGGGGTCGCGGCCGCAGCGGCGTCCGCCCGCGCGAATCCGGCGGCCGCGAGCGCGGCCGCGAAGCTGAAGCTGAAACGGCATGAATTCGGGTGCATGGTCGTCTTGCTCATTTGGCGGCCTCTTGGACGGGCTCGATGACGCCGATCGTCCGGTTGTCGAAGGTGAACGTCGCGGCGGCGACCCGCTGGATATCGGCCGCGGTGACCGCATTGATGCGATCCATGCTGCGGAAGAGTTCCCGCCAACTGCCGCGCAGCGCCTCGGCTTGGGCGAGCAGGTAGGCCAGTTGGGCGTTGTCATCGAGCCGCCGGAGCAGGTTGGCGCGGGCGCGGCGTTTGACGCCGTCGAGTTCCTCGGGGCTGATCGGTTCGGTTTTCAGCCGTTCGATCTCCGCCTCGATGCCCTTCTGGACCTCCTCGTTGGTGTGGCCTGGGGCCGGAAAGGCGTAAAAGAGAAACAGTCCG
>JBGOXZ010000328.1:0-3640 GCA_041479395.1 Opitutaceae bacterium | reverse complement strand
CCGGTGGAAACAAAATCCAGGCCGAGGGTGGCCAGGCGCGGGAGGGTTTTCAGGGTGATTCCGCCGCTGGCTTCGGTGAACGCCCGGCCGCTGATGAGGGCGACCGCCCGGCGGAGTTGGGGCACGCTGAAGTTGTCGAGCAGGACGACATCGACGCCGGCCGAGAGCACGGCGGGAATCTGGCCGGGATGATCAACCTCGATTTCGACGGGCAGGCCGGGCGCGGCGCGACGCGCCGCAGTCACCGCCATGGCGAGCCGGCTGGTTTCTGCCACCTGCCACGTGTCACCTGTCACGTCCCTCTGCCGGTCAAAACCGAGCAGGGCGAGATGGTTGTCCTTCAGCATCACGCGGTCGAACAGTCCGAGGCGGTGATTCCACCCGCCGCCGCAGGCGACGGCGTATTTCTCGAGCATGCGGTAGCCGGGCGTGGTCTTGCGGGTGTCGAGCAGCCGCGTGCGGCTGCGCCCGAGCGCGGCCACGTGGCGGCGGGTGTGGGTGGCAACGCCCGACAGGCGCTGGAGAAAGTTCAGCATGGTCCGCTCGGCGGCCAGCAGGACGCGTGGATCGCCGTGCAACGTGGCCAGCAGTCCTCCGGCGGGAACGCCGGCGCCGTCCCGGGTGCCGAGCTGGGCGGACACCCGTCCGCCAAAGACGGAAAGAATCAGCGGAACGAGGGGCAATCCGCAGGCGACCAACGGCTCGCGCGCGACGAGCACGGCAGCGCCCAGTCGGGGCGCGCCCGATACGCTGGCCGTCGAGAGATCGCCCGTGCGCACCGGCCGGCGGCGCAGGCCGAGCCCGGTCAGATCCTCCTCGCGCGCGATCTCCACCAAGCGGCGCAGGTAGGCCAGATCGAGATCGTCCCATTGCAGGCGTTGAATGAGCCGGTCAGCGGCAGGGAGTCGCGACGTGGGCCCCATGTTGTAGGCGGGCGGTGGCGTAACGTTGAAAGTAGAAACCGAAGCGCTACGGTTCGGCAAATGTCATTTGACGAGTTTCGACAGGCAATCCGCGGTGCGGCGGAACCACCCGCCAGTCCCGGTCTGCCGCTGCAGGCGCTTTGGCACGACGCGCGGAACGACTGGCCGCGCGCCCACGCGTGTGCGCAGCAGGCACCAGGCCGCGATGGCGCCTGGGTGCATGCCTACCTGCACCGGAAGGAAGGCGACGATTCCAACGCCGCCTACTGGTACGACCGCGCCGGCCGGTCCAAGCCGACGATGACACTCGGGGCCGAATGGGAAGCGATTGCGCGGGCGTTGCTGGCACCGTAGGGCCCCGGGTTCGATTCACGCCGCAGACACATCGCTCGCGACCGGCATTCGTCCTACTCTCCGGAGCGCGTGAAGGTAGTGTCGCGGATGCGGCTCAGCGCTTTTGCCTCCTGCGGATCCTGTGATTTCACCTGATCGATTTGATCGTTGATCCACTTGAGATCCTGGAGGCGCTTGTCTTCCTCGTACATCATGCGCGCGCGGGCCTCCTTGGATATGCCGAAGATGGGCAGCGTGAAACGGTTGAGAAAATAGCGATCGAAGGGTGGGATGTATTCCTTCACCAGAGCCGCATCTCGCGCCTTTGGCGTGAGCCATTTTTTGTCGTCAGTGCGGGGCAGCCGGTTTTCCTTGACGATGACCGGCGCCATTCTCACGACATCCGGATCGGGCGGTGGCGGCGGAGCGTGATCTGCCGGCGGCGCCTTCCAGGCGGGAATGGACGAGGAGATCTGACTGGTGAGCTGCGGGGAGAGTTTGGGGCGAGGTTTGGGTGCAACCGGTTTGGCCGTGCTCGCCGCCGGAGCCGCCGCCTTGTCGGTTGACTCGTTCGCGTCAGGCGCCGCCCCGGCCGGCGCTCCCAGCGCCACGATCAGGGCAAGCCAAAACGCGGCGTTCTGTTTGCGTGGAGCCATCCCGATCTTAGACGGGCAAATCGGGGAAAGGGTTCCCATACGCGGTCAATGGGATCCGATGGTCGGCGATGCCAACGTGCGCCGGAGATCGAGCTTTTTGCCCGACAAAACAGTGCCGCGATGACGGATTGCCGGGGACAAACCCTGATCTGCAATGTCGTCGGCGCGCCTGCATGGAGTCCACCCCCTGACCAGCAGCGGTCACCGTCTGCCCGCGGCAACCTTGCGGGCGATCGCCACGACCTGCGCCGTGAGGACGTCGATGGCTGCCTGCTTGTATGCCGCCGGATCCACGACCACTTCGTAACTGCCGCCGGCGCGCTCAGCCCGATCGCGCGGCCGGGTACTGCGCAGACCGGTCACGAAGGCATGCTCATATCCAATCGGCGCCGTGAGCGTGAGTGTGGCCGTCTGCGCATCCGGCGTGAGCAACGCTGCCGTGCCCGCCGAAAGGCAGATCATCGGCCGCGCCCGCAACCGCGGAGCCTCGACGGTTCGCCCCGGGGGCAGGAACTCGCGCCAGTCGTAGGTGGCCGCGCGGTCGGTCGAGTAGGCGGCGAATTCGACCAGAAACGAGACGATGGGCAGCGCCGCCTCGAGTTCGCGCGTGACGCGGGTGGCCGGGAGAAAGTTGGCCGACATGAATGATTCAATCCACGGACAGTGGTGGCCCACCAGCGTCATGGTTCTGCGGCCGCCCGAGACGCTCGCGATGGTCTGATAACTTACGGGCATGGGCTGGTCCCTTCCGGTCCGCGAGGCCTGGCGGGCCAGTTCCTGAAAGCCGGGATTCACCGCGAGCGGATCGTAGGACATGACCTCGATGCGCTGGGCCTTGAGCTCGGCGACGAAGGCGTCGTGCACGGCGTCCGCGATCTCCTGGAAATCAGCGGGCTGCAGGCCGGCGAGCCGGAGGGTCGCCGGCAGGGCGCGATCCACCTCGTCGCGCTGGGCAGGTCGAAAGCCGGATTCCGTGACGAAGGTGAGGTTGACGAGCGGCGTGGTGAGGCGTTTCAGGCCGCGCAGGTGGCTCCAGGTTGCTTCGCGATAGAACGCCGACACGTCCGACGCCGCGGAGAGTCCGGTCACCTTGATCTGGGCGGAAAGGATGGCCGGACCGGCAAGGAACGTGAACACGGCGAACAGGCGGGAGGCGGTGGTGAACATGGCGGAAGCGGTGGATATTGACCAACCAAGGATCCAAGTCATCCGGCACTCAGCGCTTTGTATCTTCGCGTCTTGGCTGTGAATGCTTGTTCAGCCCCGCACCTGGCCGGTCCCGGTGACGACGTACTTGTAGCTGCAGAGTTCGCGCAGGCCCATGGGGCCGCGGGCGTGCAGGCGGTCGGTGCTGATGCCGATCTCGGCGCCGAGGCCGAACTCAAAACCGTCGTTGAAGCGCGTGCTTGCGTTCCAGAGCACCACGGCGCTGTCCACCCCGGCGAGGAAGCGTTGCGCCGCCGCGGTGTCACCCGTGACGATGGTGTCGGTGTGCGCAGAGCTGTCGCGGTTGACCGTGGCGATTGCGTCGTCGAGCGACGGAACGACGCGCACGGCCATGATCAGATCGAGAAACTCGGTGGAGTAATCCGCGGTCCTGGCGGCCTTGTGGGCGAGCTTGTGCGCCTTGAGGACGGCGGCGGCGGCCTGATCGCAACGCAGCTCAACTTTTTTCTCGATCAGGGCCCGGGCGAGGCGGGGCAACAGCGTCGCCGCGGCGGCCCGGTG
>JBGOXZ010000327.1:0-3641 GCA_041479395.1 Opitutaceae bacterium | reverse complement strand
TCCCGGATCCACGCGATGCCGTTGGTCGAACCGGGCGTGAGAAAGGCGGCCACGAGGCAGAGTAGGGTGGAACGGGGCTGGTGGAAATTGGTGATCAATACGTCCACGCCGCGAAAGGTGTACGGCGGATGGATGAAAAGCTCTGTTGCGGCGCGGTGGGGACGATCCAGCGGAGCAGTGTGGCGGGCCAGGAAATCCTCGACCGACCGCACGGTCGTCGTACCCACGGCGACGCGGCGGCCACCGTCGGCGCCGCAGACCAACCGCTGCGTCTCCACCGATAATTCATAAAGCTCCTGGTGTATGGCGTGTTGTTCGATGGTTTCGGTGGTGATGGGGCGGAAGGTGCCGAGGCCGACGTGCAGCGTCAGGTCAGCAACGCGCACTCCGTCAGCGGACAGGCGCGCGAGCAGCTCCGGCGTGAAATGCAAGCCGGCGGTGGGTGCCGCCACCGCGACCTGCTGTGCGCGGTCGGCATAGACGGTCTGGTAACGCTCGCGATCGAGACGGCGTTCCTCCTCGGTGTGGCGGCGGTGAATGTAGGGAGGCAGCGGCACTTGACCGATCCGGTGGGCGATCGTCACGAGGGATTCGCCGCCGGCCGTGGTGAAGGCGACGCGCGCCATGCCATCGCCCTCCCTGGCCAGCACGGTGGCGGTGAACGCCGGTTCGCGGGCAAAGGTGGCGCCGGCGGGAAGCCGGCGGCCCGGCCGAAGCAGACACCACCACTCGTTGGCCGCCGCGGCCGGCCGCAATAGAAAACACTCGACCTGTCCCCCGGTCGGCCGCTGCGCCAGCAGGCGCGCCGGGAGAACGGCGGCGTTGTTGCGAAACAGGACGTCGCCGGCGCGCAGGAAGCGGGGCAGGTCGGCAAAGACGTGATGCGCGATCGAGTGACTGGGGCGGTCAACCACCAGCAGGCGCGACTGGTCGCGGCGCGCCGCGGGGGTTTGCGCGATCAGGCGCTCGGGCAGCTCGTAGTCGAAAAGGTCAGTGCGAAGACTCACGGCAGCGGCGGGTCTGAACCAAGCCCGGGCGAGGTCGCCGACCCGCGTATTTCCGGCAGGGAAAATGGAGCCGAGCGTCGGATTTGAACCGACGACCTGCTGTTTACGAAACAGCCGCTCTGACCAACTGAGCTAGCTCGGCCCGCAAGAGGGGAGGGATTTCGCGATTTTGCCACTCGCGAGGCAAGCTTTTTAGCGAGAGCATGCGGGGCGGATCCTTCGCTCTGCCCGGGACGACACGCCGCCGCCGGCGCATCAGTTGTTGGGGATGGCGTCGTCCCCGAGCCGACCTTGGAGTTTGCGGCGAAGCTTGATGGCCTCGATGTCGGCCCGGACCCGTCTGCTGAAAAGCTGGAGCCGCCGGCGGGTGTCGAGGGTTTCCAGCAGCGTCTGCTTGACGGCGGCGTCCTCGCACAGGCCGAAGGCGGCGAGGTCCACAAAGGTCTCGGGATCCTCGATGGTCTGGAGGAATTCGGTCATCTCGCCCGGCATCGCGCGGTCGAACTTCCGTTTGAGGAGCAGGAGCCGGGCGGCCTCGTTGCGCAGCCGGCGGTTTTCCTCGCCGCCGGCGCCGGGCGTGCAAGCAAGCGGCCGGATGTGCACGAAGCGGTAGGGCTCCTCGTGGATGATCTCGGTGCACTCCACGCGGCAGAGGCCTTGGAGCAGAAGGTTGGAGGTGCCATTTCCGCTCTTCTGACAGGCGCGGATGATGCCGGCGGTGGCCACGCGGCAGGAGGGTTCGAACTGGCCGGGCTCGGCGGCGAGAGCTTCATTCAGGCGGGCGACGGCAAAGATGCGATGCGTCGCCAGCACGTCGCGCAGCATCTGCTGGTAGCGCGGTTCAAAGATGTGCAGCGGCAGCAGCGCCTGCGGGAACAACACCGTGTCGGGTAGCGTCATCACCGGGATCGCGTTCGGCAGACTGATTTCCATGCCGCCAGCGTAGGCGGGTCGTCGAGCGAGGCAACTCGCTCCCGGCGCGCTGCGGGCCTGTGACACAGGGCATGACCATCTTGAGGGCAGTGGGACACAGGTGTGACATGGTGGCGTTTCCGCCGCGTTCAAAGCTTCTTTCGAGGTGCGAAGGAATTATTTTTAGGTCCTCCCAATCAAGAGCTTAGATTGAGATCAGCCGGCGGGGCACGCGCTCTGCTGACATTCAGGCATGAGCCACGTTCTTGGCATTGACCTCGGCACCACTAATTCGTGCATGGCGATCATGGAAGGCGGCGAGCCGGTGGTGATTCCCAACGCGGAAGGGGGGCGCACGACTCCATCCGTCGTAGCTTTCACGAAGACCGGCGAACGGCTCGTCGGTCAGGCCGCGAAACGTCAGGCGATCACGAACCCCAAGAACACCGTCTTCTCCGCCAAGCGCCTCATCGGTCGCAAATATTCCGAGGTGCGCGAGGAGATGAAGAACTTTCCCTTCAAGGTCGCCGAAGGCAAGAACAGCGACGCTTACATCGAGGTGCAGGTGGGCGAGAAGGTGGAGCAGTTCGCGCCGCAGCAGATTTCCGCCATGGTCCTCGCGAAGATGAAGGCCGACGCCGAGGCCTACCTCGGCGAAAAGATCACGCAGGCGGTCATCACCGCCCCGGCCTACTTCAACGACGCCCAGCGCCAGGCCACCAAGGACGCGGGCAAGATCGCCGGCCTCGAGGTGCTCCGCATCATCAACGAGCCCACCGCCGCGTCGCTCGCCTACGGCCTCGACAAGAAAAAGGATGAGAAGATTTCCGTCTTTGACCTCGGCGGCGGCACGTTTGACGTGTCCATCCTGGAAATCGGCGACGGCGTATTCGAGGTGAAAGCCACCAACGGCGACACCCACCTCGGTGGCGACAATTGGGATGACGCCATCATCATGTGGCTCGTCGACAATTTCAAGAAGGACAACGGCGTCGACCTGCGCAAGGACCCGATGGCCCTGCAGCGCCTCAAGGAGGAAGCCGAGAAGGCCAAGATCGCCCTGTCCTCCGCGCAGTCGGTCGACATCAACCTGCCGTTCATCACCGCCGATGCCACCGGCCCGAAGCATCTGAATGTCACCCTGACTCGCGCCAAGATGGAGCAGATCTGCGATGCGCTCTTCGAGCGTTGCATCCAGCCCTTCAAGAGCTGCCTCAAGGATGCGGGAATGACCGCGTCGGATATCAACGAGCTCGTCCTTGTCGGCGGCATGACCCGCATGCCCAAGGTCGTGGACATCGCCAAGGATCTCGGCGGCAAGCAGCCGCATCAAGGGGTCAACCCCGACGAGGTCGTCGCGGTCGGCGCCGCCATCCAGGCCGGCGTGCTCAAGGGCGAGGTGCGCGATGTGCTCCTGCTCGACGTCACGCCGCTCACCCTGGCCATCGAGACCTACGGCGGCGTGGCCACGCCGATGATTCCGCGCAACACCACGATCCCGACCAAGAAGTCGCAGGTGTTCTCGACCGCGGAAAACAATCAGAACGCGGTCACCATCCGCGTATTCCAGGGTGAGCGCGAAATGGCCGGCGACAACAAGATGCTCGGCCAGTTCGATCTCGTCGGCATTCCGCCGGCGCCGCGCGGCGTTCCGCAGATCGAGGTCACCTTCGACATCGACGCCAACGGCATTGTCAACGTCTCGGCGAAAGACAAAGCCAC
>JBGOXZ010000326.1:0-3664 GCA_041479395.1 Opitutaceae bacterium | reverse complement strand
GCGTCGAAAAGATTCCGGATGGCCACGTCATGTCCTTCCAGCTTTCGCTCCAGCTCGGTCAGCTTTGCCGCCAATTCCCAATGGGACGCCAACAGCGCGCGCAACTGGACGAACGCCCGCACGATCAGGATATTCACCTGCACCGCGCGCTCGCTGTTCAGCACCGAGGATAACATGGCGACCCCCTGCTCGGTGAAAGCATACGGCCGGTATCGGCGGCCACCGCGACCCATCTTTGAGGTACCAATTTGGTACCTCAAGTTTGCAACCTCTTCCCGAGTAAGATGTAACAGAAAATCGTCAGGGAATCTGGCGATCTGTCTCTTCACGACTCGATTCAATGTTTTCGTCTCCACGCCGTACAGTCCTGCGAGGTCCGAATCCAGCATCACCTTTTGTCCACGTATCAGATGGATGAGGTTCCGAACGATCTCGATCGTGACAGGCTCCAGCGCAATCGCCTGTGATTTCCGCCGGCTTTTCATTTCGTTTTAATGGAAAACGCATCGGATGGTGTCGAGACAGAAAACGCGGATTCGCCGGGCGATAGACGCCAAGCGGTAAGGGGGAGGAGTGGAAAGGTGAGAAGGCTGGAAAGTTGGAAAACGGGCTCGCGATACGTCGCGGCGTAAAGCCACTCCCACCGCACCGCTGACGGCAACCTGCACCGGTTCGGGCTGGGTTTTGGGTTTCGATACAGAGTGCACCGAGCCTCGAGTCGGAGCTCACCGAGAAACCATTGCTTCCTCTGTGGCCTCGTTCCATCTCGGTGAACGCAGCGTTCGCCTTCCCTTGGCGACTTTCGCGGCCTTTGCGTGAGAAAAACGCTGCGTGGATTCTCCCTTCGGTGCGGCCCTACCGTACCCCGAACTTGAGCAGGCCGAAACGGCACGCACGCCAGCCTTCGCCAAAGGCTACGGCTTGGCGCTGCAAGGTGCGGCCCTACTTTTGGCAACCGCTGATCCGCACGAATCTTCACTGATCTCAATCAGTGTCCATCCGTGGTTGCTTCAATATCCACCCAACGACATCTCAATCGAAGCCCGGACGCTGGAAGGCGCGGGCCCGGGAAAACCCGCGCTCCACGGCCGCGCGCAGGCGCGCGAGCTGCACCAGCACGTCGAGAATCTCGTCCTCCGCAGCCGGCAGGTGTTCGCGCAGTTTTGCCCACGCCCCGAGGGACCGGTCAATCGCAATCAGCGCGACCTTGGCCGAGCCATCCGCATCGCTGGGGAAACCGTCCGCGCCCTCGATGGCTTCGTCGACCCGCCCCGCCACGGCCCGTTGCAGCTTCACATCAATGAAAAAGCGATACCACTGCACGACCTCAAGGGCGTCGCCCACGGCCGTCGCCTCTGCCGCCGGGTCGCCCGCCTCCAGCCGCGCCAGCGTCCGCCAGGCTTGCTCCAGCTCCGCAAACCGGGACCGCAGCCGCTCGATGACGGACTCCACCGCCCTGGCATAGGCGAACGCACGCCGGTGGAGGGCACTGCCCTGCCGCGCCGCCAGCCGGCGTCGACGCCGCTCCTCCACCGCGGCGTCGTGGAGCGCATCGGGTGCGTCGAGATCAATGCCGAGCTCGCGGGCTTTGCGGGTGGCCATCCGCAGCGCCAGCGCAAACGAGAGCTGCACGTCGTCCCAGAACCGCGCGTTGTCCGCGTCGTCCCGCCCCATCCCGCCGCGGCGCCGCCGGCGCGTCTGCTCCGTCCGGAACACGAGACACCGCGCCGTGAGCGGGCACCGTTCACACCAGCGGTCGCAGTAGTTGTAGACGCCGGAGATCAGCATGGGATCGCCCGCCAGCCGCGCCAGCGCCGCCTCCTCGCGGTCGAGTTCAGCCGCCGACGGTTCGGCGCGGGCGCGCGGCGATCGGGCTTTCCGGGGCATGGTCTGCCCATTGAACCACGCGATGCGCGGAGTGCACGGGAATTTTCAAGCCGCCCCGAACCCGCACCGCGGCGGAAGACTCATCGGAAAATATCCAAGCCATCAAGCCAACCAGGTTGGACTTGGTTGCCTGGCGCCGGGGAGGTTCGATCCAGCGACAGGTGTGCGTCAGGCCACCGTGCCGCTGGCGGCGCTCGCGCGGCAGCGCTCGATCAGCGCCAGGAGAAGACGCGACTCCTCGGGCGTGACCGGCGGGGTTTCGCCGCGGGCGAAGTAGCGCCCCGCGGCATCGTAATAATCAGGCTCAGGATACTTGTCGGCGGAAAACGTTTCTTCGCGCCAGGGCAGCTTTTCGGTCTGGTAGAGGCGGCTTTTGGCGGCGAGACCGGATTGGACGGCCAGCGGCGGCGCCTCTTCCGGGCGAATATACCGGATCCGCCAGCAACGCGCCGACTCATCCCATTGGGCGCCGCCCAGGGAGCCGCAAACTTGCCAAGACGGGCCCGGGAGCGCGTTGGCCTGACTGATGTCGAGGTCAAGCAGGCATCCGCGGGCAGTCACGAGGACGGCTTTGACGACGTCCTCGGCATCGCCGGCGGTGACCACGCGGCGCGTCTCGCAGAAAACCGTGCGGATGGGTTCGGCATCCGTCAGCGAAAGCAACTCATCGAGGCAATGGGAGCCGTAGTTATTGAGCATGCCGCCGCCGTGCGCCTGGAGGGCCTGCCAATCGGAGCGGCGCTCGTAGTTGCAGCGCGCACGCCTGATCAGATGAATGGGACCGAGCAGGCCACGACCGAGGAGCGCCTTGAGCGCGCGGACCTCGGGTTTCAGCCGTGCGGGCTGGTAGGCGAGAAAGCGCCGCCCGGCGGCTCGCGCGGCCGCGAGAATGGTGTCGAGTTCGGCCACCGTGCGCGCCACGGGCTTGTCGCACAGCACATGCGCGCCGTGGGCGTAGGCCGCGAGGGCGTGCTCGGCGTGGAACAAGCTGGGTGAGGCGATGACCACGACCTCGGGTCGGACCGCATCCATCATGGCCTCCAGCGAATCAAAGGACGGGACGTTCCACTTCGCCGCAGCCTCGGTGCGGCGTTCCGGCAAGAGATCGGCGACGCCTGCCAGCTGGAATCCGGGGTGTTGGGCGATGGCCGGCGCATGGAAACCGAAGCCGATGCGTCCAAGGCCCACCACCACCGCGCGGAGGGGTTTCGGAAAAGGTTCAGTCGTGGATCCAGAAGTCGTCATTTCTCACCGCCAATTCCGCAGCCATTGTTCGGAAACCCCGCCTCACCTCAAGTGCAACGTGAGCTTCAAGGCATACAGACCAGCGAATGAGAAGGAAGCGCCAACCCGAAACGATGCAGTTTACCTTCAAAGTGAGCGCAGACTCGGCGCCACTGAACGGTGGTGGAGCCCGCACTCTTCGGCTCGCCGAAGCCATGGCGCAGGCGGCCGTGCGGGCTGAGATCCGAAGTCTTGATCAACCTGCACGGAGTGCAGGTTCCACCAGTTCGAGAACCCGCCAGACGGTGGAGCCCGCACTCATTGGCGCGCCGAAGCCTCGCGCGAAGGTCTCCCGATCCCGCCAAAAAGAAAGAAGAACGGCGGGGTCAGCGACCCCGCCCTACAGCGCAATGCTTGGGGCCGGGGTGGAGCCCGCACTCTTCGGCTCGCCGAAGCCATGGCGCAGGCGGCCGTGCGGGCTGAGATCCGAAGTCTTGATCAACCTGCACGGAGTGCAGGTTCCACCAGTTCGAGAACCCGCCAGACGGTGGAG
>JBGOXZ010000325.1:0-3669 GCA_041479395.1 Opitutaceae bacterium | reverse complement strand
GGCAAGGGATGGATGCGCCCGCTCGATCCTCGGTCGATGCGCTTTTCTTGGAGCATCGGGTTGCGATCGAGCGGATATGGTTCGTACGCCGGAAAGACGACGGGCTCGCGACGGAAACTTACGGAAGGCGGGTGGTTGGGCGTTCTGAACAAACTGGCCCGATCATACATCGTGTTTTGCCCGCTGCACCGCCGACAAGGTGTGAATGACCTGCATGATCTTGCCAATGACTCCATGCTCGCCTCGCCTCGACGGTTTCGAAGGCCAATGCATGCTCGTCCTGCCTGAGCCGGTGGTGGCGCAGGCGCGGCGCCATCCGTTGTCGAGCGAACTGTACGTCACTGACACGGGATATTTTCCGACCTCGGAAAACCGTTCTGCAAATCAGCCCGCCGGCTTCCCGCCGTCCCCGGCTGGTCTGACCGGATAGTGGGGGCGTACCGCGCCCTAATCCACCAGCTGCTTCTCGATCTGCTCGAGCGTCTGGCCTTTGGTTTCGGGGAGTCGGAAGAAGATGAAGACACCGCCGAGCACGCAGATGCCGGCGTAGAGCCAGAACGTGCCGGCTGCGCCGAGGCGGGCATTCAGCACGGGGAAGGTGTACGTCAGGATGAAACAGGCGATCCACAGCGCCGCGACCGCCACCGAAACCGCGGCGCCCCGGATCCGGTTCGGGAAAATCTCCGAAATGACCACCCACGTGACCGGCGCGAGCGACATCGCGTAACAGGCGATGGCGGCGAGCACGAGCAGCAGGAGCGGCAGGCCCTGCACGCCCCCGGCGAAGCACCCGCCGATCGCCACGTAGAGCAGTGCGAGGCCGCCCGCTCCGAACAGCATCAGCGGCCGCCGTCCGCCGCGATCCACGACGCCGAGCGCCACGAACGTGAAGAGAAGGTTCACCGAGCCGGTCGAGGCGATGTTCTTCAGCACGCTGGAAATATCATAGCCCGCAGCGCGGAAGATCTCCTCGGCGTAGTTGAAGATGACATTGATGCCGCACCATTGCTGGAACACCGCCAGCACGATCCCCAGCACGAGCACCTTCCGGATTTTGGGTTCGAGCAGATCGCTGAAGCGCACGTGTTGAATCTCCTCCGCCGCGAGGGTGGAGTTGATCTCCCTGAGGGCGGCCTCGGCATAGGCCGCGCCGCCGACGCGCGTGAACACCGCGCGGGCGTGATCGCCGCGGCCGTTTTTGGCGAGCCACCGCGGACTCTCCGGCACGAGGAACATGCTCACGAAAAACAGGGCCGACGGCGCCGCCGTGATGCCGAACATCCAGCGCCAGCCCTGCTGCCCGAACCAGGAATTGCGGATGAACTCGTCGGTCGCGCCGGCCGGCAGGTTGCGCACGAGATACCAGTTGATGAATTGCGCGAGCAGCACGCCGACGACGATCGTCAGCTGGTTCACCGAGACCATCTTCCCGCGCATCGGCGCCGGCGCGATTTCGGAGATGTACATGGGCGAAAGGCTGGACGCCAGACCGATGGCCACGCCGCCCGCGATGCGCCACGCGACGAACGCGGTGAACGCGGTCGCGAGGCCGTTGCCGATCGAGGTCGCCGCGAACAGCAGGGCGGAGAGGATGAGCAGGCGCTTGCGTCCAAATTTATCGCTTAGCGCACCGGCGATCAGCGCGCCGATCAGGCAGCCGATCATCGCGCAACTGTTCGCCCAGCCGACGAGTGCGGGGTCCTTGAGCTGGAAATAGCGCTCGAAAAACGGCTTGGCGCCGCCGATCACGACCCAATCCCAGCCGAAGAGGAGTCCGCCCAGCGCGGCGACGCTGGAGACGAGCCAGATGTAGCGGAGATTGAACTCGGCCTTGAGGTCGGAGGCGGAGGGAGGCGCACCGGTGATCATGATGGGGCGGGGGTTGGAAGCTTACTCGGCGATCAGGCCGCGCACCTGGTTTGCCGTTACGACGACCGACGGATTGAAACGCGGGCTCGCGAGGTAGTCGAGCAGGCTTGCCCGCAGCTGCCGCCGCACGGGATCGAGCGCGGCATCGCCCAAGTCGATGCTGGTCACGAGAAGTTTCCCGCGACCGACGCGCGCCTCGAACACCAGGGCCAGCTTGCGGTTGGTGAACCAGTCATCCACGACCTGCACCGTCGGGCGCAGTTCGGCCGGCAGGCTGTCGAGGATCATCACCGCCGCGTGTCGGATCGCGTACCACCATTGCCAGTTGCTGAACGCATCGGTCGGGAACGCGGAGAGCGCCGGGTGCTTCGGATCGCAGAGAATGCCGAGCGTGTGCGGCGCCTGTCCGTTTGTCCATGCCGTGTTCCAAAAGATGCTCGAGAATCCGAGGGCGACCGGCCCTTTCCTCGGATCGGGGCTGAGGCGGTCCGGCGGAATCATCAGCCAGACGGTGCCGCCCGCCTCGAGCTTCGCGCGCGCGGCTTCGTCCCAGGCGGACGTCAGCGCTATGTTCGCCGGCGGCGCGGTCGCCGCGCGCTCCGCGGGCGGATAGACCCACACATCCCAGTCGTTTTCGAACACGGTGCCTTCGAGCGAGACGACCAGCTTGTAGCGCCCCGGCGCGGGCACGGCATGGAGCGCGAGATCGATGTGGCCGAGCGCGTTGCCGGCGCCGACCGGAATGTCGCGCGGCTCGAATTGTCCGCGGGCTACTGCGCGGCCGTTGTCACCAGTGAGCCTCCAGGTGGCGATCGCGCGGACGAGCGGGGCCGCGCCAAAATGGGCGATCTCGACGTCGGCCACCAGATGCTCATCCGCGGTGAAGACGCGCCGGTCGAGGCGGGCGAGCGGGACGGTGCTGTTGCAGAACCGCCGAAACTCCGCCGGAGTGACATAGCCCTTCTCCTCCCAGAATGCATCGAGCACGCCGACCAGCGCGGTGCCTTGGCCCGGAAAATCGCCCAGGCCGAGCAATTGGAAGCCGCCCATCTCCGGCGTGCGCAGCGCGGATTCGATGTCCTCCTTGTAGCACAGGACCTGGAGTTTTCCCGAGGCGATCAGAAAATCGTGCGCCTGGTCGGCCAGATGGTGCGCGGCGAGCGTGTCGCGGACGATCTCGAAATTGCGCGGCTTGAGGTACCCGGTGTACTTCGGGATCTCCGCGAAATTCGGATACACGCACCACTGTCCGATTTCGTGGCTGACCACCGGCACGCTGCGCGCGCTGATGTAATCGCGGTAGTCCGTGCGCGTTTCGGGCGGGAGCTTGTTGATACGCGAGTCGAGCCCTTCCTTCCAATGCTGGATGCGCGGCTGGGGGCGGACATGATACTGGCTTTCCGGCACCTCCGGCCAGCCCGAGCCGGCCGTGAACAGGCGGCGTGGATCCTCGGCCTTGTGCCGCGCGACCCACTGGCGCAGCCACGGCTCCGCGTGCTCTCCGCCCGGCTCATTGCAGGACGAAAAGAAGGCGAACGACGGATGATTGCCATAAACGCGCAAGATTCGCCCGGTTTCGGCCTCGAGCCATGCGTCCACGGGTTTGCCGTCTCCGAGCGTCGTGCTCCAGTTGGGCCAGGAGGCCGCCTCGACCTGCAGATAGACGCCCAGTTCGTCCGCCGCGATGAAGGCCGCTTCGGGCGGACACCACGAGTGAAACCGGACGTGATTCAGGCCGTGCGCCTGAATGGTCCGCAGCTACCTTCTCCAGGATTCCACATCGAGCGGGGGATGGCCGGT
>JBGOXZ010000324.1:0-3675 GCA_041479395.1 Opitutaceae bacterium | reverse complement strand
CTCGCACCCGTCCGCGGCATGACGCGGCATCGACGTTCGCCGCAGCCGCGGATGCATTTGGCAACCATTGGCTGACTTCTGCTGCCATGGGCACCCCCCCCTCCGCCAAGACGTCGTTGGGATCGCTGCTGGTGTCAGGCGCCGGCCGGCGCGGGTTCGGTCGCGGCCGTCCCGGCCAGGTTCACGGCATCGGCCACGGTGACGGCTACAGCCTCGGCCTCACCGCGTTCGTGGCTGAACCGCATGGAGACCGTCTTCGACACGCCGCGTTCCTCCATCGTCACGCCGTAGATGGCGTTGGCCGCGGCGATCGTGCGCTTGTTGTGCGTGATGATGAGAAACTGCGAGTCCTTGGTGAAATGCTTCAGCAGCTTGGTGAAGCGGCCGATGTTCGACTCGTCGAGCGGCGCGTCGAGTTCGTCGAGCAGACAGAAGGGCGAGGGTTTCACCATGTAGAGCGCGAACAGCAGCGCCACGGCGGTGAGCGTCTTCTGGCCGCCCGACAGCAGTGAAATGCTCTTCAGGCGGGTGCCCGGCGGCTGGGCAATGATCTCAATGCCGCCCTCCAGGATGTCCTCCGTCTGGACCAGCTCGAGCCGCGCCTGTCCGCCGCCGAACAGCGTCTGAAAGGTATATTCGAAGTTCTTCCGCACCTGCTCGAAGGTGAACTCAAACTGCTTCTGCGAGGTGCGGTTGATCTCCGCAATGGCCTTGAGCAACTCGGCCTTCGCCGTCGTGAGATCGTCGCTCTGCGTCTTGAGAAAATCGTAGCGCTGCCGCAGCTCGGCGTATTCCTCGATGGCGACCAGGTTGACCGCGCCCATGCTGTTGAGCCGCTGCCGCAGGGCCTCGATCCCTGCCTTGACCTCCTCCCAGTTCGTCCGATCGAGCGCGGCGAGGTCCGCCTCCGTGGGCTCTCCCTTCTGCTTCCTGGCCCTGCGCCTTGCGCTTTGCGTTTTGGGCTTGGGGGCGGCAGCCGCGCCGGCCTCCGGCTCTGGTTCCCCGCCTCCTGCGCGCGGTCCTGTGTCCTCGGTGCTCTGGCCTCGGTCCTCCCCGTCCGCCTCATCGTCCAGATCGAGCGGTTTGAGATCCGGTGGATCGTCCCCCGCGCGCCAGAGCAGGAGCTTCCAGTTCGTGGCGGTGATGTCCGCCTGGAATTCGTGCTGCGCCTCCTCTCCCAGGAACTGGGCCCGCGAACGGTTCTCCGCGAGCCTGATCTCAACGCGGCCGAGTTCCTCCTGCGTGGCGTCGGTCTGGACCCGGAGGCCGTGCTGCTCCTCCTCGATCCTGGCAATCTGCCGCTCGAGGGCCGCGAGTTCGGCGCGAATTCTCTCCACCGATTCCTGCGCGACCACCAGCGTGCGGGCGATTTCCCCGGCTCGCGCCACCTGGGTGACCGCCTCCTGCTCCAGCTCGGCCGCCTGATCACCCCACGCCTCGACCTCCTGCTGGCGCTGCGTCAGCAATTCGCTGATCTGCGCGCGGCGCCGTTCCATTTCCCCCAGGCCGCGGTCCAGCACCTCGACCTTTTGGCGGCGTTCGGCGAGCTCGAGGCGCGCCTGGGCGAGCGCCTCCTTTTTCTGGTCGCGGTCGGTGCGCAGGACGCCAATTTGATTTTCGAGGGCGAGAATGGCCTGCCGTTGGGCGGCGACCCGCTTGTCGGCCTCGGCCAGACCGGCCTGGGTCCGGGTCAGGCGCTGCTCCGCCTCCAGCCGGGCCTGCTCGAGACCGGCCAGTTCGCGCTCCATGCGCGGCAGGCGGTTGGAAACTTCCTCCCGGGTCTTGTCGGCGTTGCGCGCCTCGGCCTGCACGGCCGCGACCTGTTGCGTGGCCGTGAGCACATGCTTGCGGCGCTGCTCGAGTGCGGCTTCGGCCCCCGCCAGCGCCACGGCGAGTTTTTCGATCAACGCGCGCTGCTCGTCGTGCAGCTTCTGTTCGCGGGCCAGCTCCCGCGCCGTCTCCCGCAGGTCGATTTCCCGCTGCACGATCCCGCCGGCCGGCTTCCGCTGATGGCCACCGTAAATGAGGCCGCGCCGGTCGACCAGCTCACCCTTCGGGGTGGCCACGAGGAGGAACGGGAAGGCCGGGTTGGCCCGCCAGAATTCGAGAAAGGCGTTCAGGTTCTCCGCGATGTAGCACGCGGCGAGCAGCCCGATGACCGGATGAGCGGGATCCAGGTGGGCCAACGCGACGGTGGCCGGCTGGAGAAAGGCCGGCAGCTCGGCCGGGGTGTCGTCATAGATCCGTTTTCCGGCCTCCGCCGTCTGGAGGCAGGCGCTCCCGATTTTCTGCTCCTCGAGATGCGCGAGAATCTGCCGGGCCACGGACAATTCGGCCACGGAAACGGCCTCGACCGCGGAGCCGAGCAGCGCCTCGAGGGCCTGGCCATACTCCGGCTTGACTTCGAGGCCGTGGGTGATGGGCGCGACCTGGCGGCCGGCGAGGACGGCGTCGAGGCGCCCCTGCAGGAGCGCCTTGGCTCCTTCGCCAAATCCCTCCCATTTTTCATGAAGTTGCTGGAGGAGCCGCAAGCGCGCCGTCCGCTGGGCCAGCGCGCGATCGAATTCCTGGAGGCGGCGCTGCCCCTCGCGGAAACGCTGCGTGGCCTCCTCCAGCCCATGCTGCGCCGCCTGCACCTCGTTGTGCACGCGGCTTTGCTCGACGCGCGCGGCTTCGAGGCGTTGTTGCTCCTCATCCGCCAGGGTGGTGGCGGCGGCCCGCGCCTGGCGCACCTCGGCGATCTGCGCGGCGAGTTCGTCGTGCCGGACCGCGCTGGTTTTGGCGTCGACTTCGTGGGCGGAGCAGTCGGCGCGCAGGCGGGTCATCGCACTCTCGAATTGGAGCAGGTCCAGCTTCGCCGGCTGGAGCTGCTGCTCGAACCTGCTCAACTCCCCCTCGACGATGGTCAGCTCGCGGTTGCGTTGCTGAAAAACGGCGTCGGAACTGCCGAGCAGGTTGAGCTGAAGCTGCTTGTCCTGCGCGCCGCTGTCGACCTGCGCCGCCAGCTCCCGGCGCTGCATCTCGAGTTCCGCCAGATCATCGCGGCTCGCCTGGATGCGTTCCTCGAGGCCCGTCCGTTTGATCCGGGCGACGCCGGCCTGGTTCTCCGCCTGCTCCTTCTGCGAGCGCAGATCGAAGACCGCCTGCTGCGCCTCCTGCACCCGCTGGTTGTAGTCGCTGCGGCGGGTCTTGATTTCACTCAAGGTCTGCTGGCGCTCCTCCAGCGCGGCGCGGTGCGCCTCGCTCGTGGCCCGCAGCGTCGCGACGTCCGCCTCATGTCCGGCGATGGTGGCGCTCAATTGTCCCCACTGCCATCCGCTGTGGGCGAGGCTGAGGTGGCGGAGCCGAAAACTCAGGCGTTTGTAGCGCATGGCCTTGGAGGCCTGGCGGCGCAGACTGCCGATCTGGCGGCCGACCTCGGTGATCACGTCGGTCACGCGCAGCAGATTCTGGTCGGTGAGCGCAAGCTTCGCCAGAGCCTCGCGCCGCTGGCTCTTGTAGCGTGTGATGCCCGCGGCCTCCTCGAAGACGGCGCGCCGTTCCTCGGGCTTCGAGGACAGCACCTGGTCGATCTGACCCTGCGCCATGATCGAGTAGGACGTGCGGCCGACGCCGGTGTCCATGAAGAGCTTGTAGATGTCCTTGAGGCGGCAGGGCTGGCCGTTCAGAAAATAG
>JBGOXZ010000323.1:0-3686 GCA_041479395.1 Opitutaceae bacterium | reverse complement strand
TGACGGGCTTTAGGTCGGTCGGTTCCGCTCTGCATTCGCTCGTTTCTTCCTCCCGCAAGACGCGCCAGCGGACAGGGGCAATGGCAGCATCCCCCGATGCCGCCATCGGTTCGAGAACGGCGGGGTGGGGCGCCCCCGCCCCACCGTTTCTGTTTGGATGAGGCCGATTGAGGGCCATGGACAAATCCACCAACAGCGCCGGACCGCAGTCAGCCGAATCCCCGGACGCGTCGCCTGACCAGCCGTGGCGGCGGCGCCTGACCGGCCCACGGGCGGCTGGCGTGGTGCTGGCGGGATTCTGGGTCCTCATGCTCGCCAGCCTGTGGAACAAGGGCCCGACCTACGACGAGCCGGGTGGCGTGGCCGCCGGCTACACCTATTGGCGGCTCCATGACTACCGGCTCGACCCGGAGAACGGCAATCTGGCGCATCGCGTGATGGCGGCACCGCTGGTCACCGGTCGCTATCCCTTCCCCTCCCTTGACCGAGACGAGTGGCGGACGTCCGAGGTGTGGAGTCTGGGCTACCAGTGGTTTTTCCGAATGGGCAACGACGCCGCGGGCATGCTCGTCCGCGGCCGGGCGGTCAGCGGGCTGCTGGCAGTGGCGCTGGGCGCGCTGGTGTGGTGTTGGTCCCGCCGGCTCTTCGGTCCGCTGGGGGGCATGCTATCCCTGTTTTTGTTTGTGCTGAATCCGACGGTGCTGGCCAACGGCGCGCTCACGACCTCGGACACGGCGGCGTCCCTGTTCTTTCTCGCCTCGATCGGGAGCTTCTGGGCGATGCTGCATCGCCTCACGGTCGGCCGGGTGGTGCTGAGCGCGCTCGCCATGGGGGGACTGTTCGTCTCGAAGATGTCGGCTCCGCTGATCGGGCCGATGGCCCTGGTCTTGGTCGCTGGGCGATTGCTGATTCGCCAGCCGCTGCCAGTGGCGGTCGGCCCGTGGCGCGGCGAGGTGGTCGGACGCAGGCGGCAGGCGCTGGTTTTCGCCGCGGCCGGCATCGCGCACGTGCTCGTCGGGTTGGTGGTGATCTGGGGCTGCTATGGCTTTCGCTATGCCGCGATGGCAAATGCTCAGGCGGGACGCGACCGGCTGGCCGTCCGCTGGGAGTTGCTGCTGGACAAGCCGGATCCGCTCACGCTGCTCGACGAAGTGGGCCTGAGCACCGACCAGCAGGTCGTGGTGAAGGAAATGTCGCAACCGCTCGCGTATCAGTTGGGGCTTTGGACGACGGAGCGTCAGGAGGTGCTGGAGGTCATCAGGCAGAAGGTGCTGACACCCGCGCAAAGCCGGGCGCTCGACGAGAAGTTGGCGGCTCCGCCGCCGACGAGGTCCGCGCGCCTCCTGGATTTTCTGCGGAGGCACCATGCGCTGCCCGAGGCATATCTCTACGGCCAATGCTACGTGTTGAAGTTCCGGAGTCTGCGCAACGCGTTCCTTAACGGGGAGGTCAGTGTGAACGGCTGGATGTCCTTCTTCCCGTACAGTTTTCTGGTGAAGACGCCGCTGCCGGTGTTTGGAGTGATCGCTCTGGCGGTGGCCGCGGCGGCCGCAGGCTGGTGGAAGCGCGGTGCGTCGCCAGCCGAGTCGCCCGGGCGCCGGGCCGGGCGGGCGTTTTATGAGACACTGCCGTTGTGGACCCTGCTGGGGATCTACTGGGCCGTGGCCATTCTGGGACGTCTGAACATCGGACACCGGCACATCATGCCGACCTACGCGCCGCTGTTCGTGCTCTGCGGAGGTGCCGCTTATTGGCTCCAAGGCTGGCCGATATTCGGCCGCGCGGCCCAGCCCGCCGTCCGCGCGCCGGGGCATCGGGCCGCTGGCGTGATCCTGTGCAGTCTGGTGATTGCGCACGCGGCCGAGGTGTTCTGGCGATTCCCCAACCATCTGGCCTATTTCAACGCGATCGCGGGCGGGCCGGCGCATGGTTACCGGCACTTGGTGGATAGCTCGCTGGATTGGGGGCAGGACCTGCCGGGCGTGCAGCGTTATCTGGCGCAGCACAAGCCGGCCGGCCCGGTCTACCTGTCGTATTTCGGCGTGGGCAGCCCCAACTACTACCTGACCCCGGCGAGGCGGGTTCGTTATCTCTTCTCCCACCCCGGGCATGATGTCATGCCGCCGTTGTTCATGATGGAAATGCCGCGCGACACGGCCGAGGCGACGCTCGCCGAGGCGCTGCGCCAGGAGCCGGATCACGAGATCGTCAGCCGGGTGCGCGAGGATGACAACCAGGTGCGCGCGGTGTTGCTCAAGAAACCGGCGGCGCTGCGCCTGACCGGCGGGACCTACTTCATCAGCGCCTCGATGCTGCAGTCGGTGGCCTATGCACTGACGGGTCCGGTGGGGCCGTGGAACGAACGGTACGAGTCGGTCTATCAGGAACTCCGGCGCCGCGTGCAGCCGTTGCTGAGCGACGATCCGGTGGATCGCGCGACTGCGCTGGGGCAGCACGACCCGTCGGACTGGCAGGTGACCCTGACCTATTTTGAAATGTACCGCTTCGCCCGGTTGACCGCCTATCTTCGGAAGCGCGAGCCGGACGACAACATCAACTACTCCATCCTCGTCTACAAACTCACCGATGCCGATCTGGCCCATGCGCTGGACGGCCCGCCCCCCGAACTTGGCCGCGATGTCTCCGGGGATCTTTTGGGAGGCGCGAACGAGGCCTTGCGCTGAGCCGCGGCCCGTGGGTCCGCTTCAACGCCGATCTCCGGTGCTCCTCTGAGCTTCAAGCCATCCATGAATCCTGCCACACCGCGCCGGACCTCACGTGACTCGCGACTCAGTTTGTCCGAAACGAACCAAGCCGGCCTTGCACTTGGGCGCTGGTAGCCCTGGAAAAATCGTGCAAGATCAACCCCCAGATGCGAGCCGGCGGACCCCCGCGGGACCTTCCACTGCGGACAAAGATCGTGTGCCGGTGATGCAAAAAATCGGCTATGGATTTGGCTCCGCCGTCGACATGTGGGGCCACTGGCTTTATCCCACCCTGGCCTTTCCGGTCTTCAATATTTTTCTCGGCGTCCCGCCCTGGCTGGTCAGTACCGCTTTGATGCTGCTGCGGATTCTGGACGCGGTATCCGATCCGTTCTTTGGCTGGCTGTCGGATAATACGCGGAGCCGGTTTGGGCGCCGGCGGCCTTATATTCTCGCCGGATCGATCTTGGCGGGCATCGGCCTGCCCCTGCTATTCTGGGTCACCCCGGGATGGGACAATACGAATTTCCATCTCAATCTCATCGTTTGGAGCGGCGACCTGCAGGTCTCGCGATACTTTTGGTTCATGCTCGGTTCCTCGGCACTCTTTGTCCCGGTGATGAGCTGTTTCAACATGCCCTACCAAAGTCTGGGGGCGGAGTTGACGCCGGATTATCACGAACGCACCAGCGTGATGATGTACCGGAATATCATTCAGCAGGTGGTCTGCGTTGGGCTCTATTTCGCCCCCCAGTTCTCCACCTCCGGCTGGTTTGCCGACCCGCGGACCGGAAAGCCAAACATCCTCCTCGGTGCCCAGGTTTATACCGCGGCGCTGGGTGTCTTGATCATCATCGCGGGTGTGGCGGTCTTTGCGCTGGTGCGCGAACGCTATTACCGCAATGTCGTGGCGCGGAAGCAGGAGGAGATCTCCTTGAAGGAGACGATCTGGATGGCGCTGAAATGTCAGCCGTTCCGGGT
>JBGOXZ010000322.1:0-3712 GCA_041479395.1 Opitutaceae bacterium | reverse complement strand
TGGCCGCACGGCTCGCCGCGGTGCTGTCACCGGATGTCACGCTCGCGCTGCACGGCAATCTCGGCGTCGGCAAAACGACGTTCGTGCAGGGTCTCGCCCAGGGTTTCGGCATAACGGGCATGGTCACCAGCCCCACCTTCAACATCCTGCACCTCTACCGTGACGCACCCGCCCGCCATGCAGCCCGCCGAGGCTCGGAGCGCGCAGGCGGAGGTTCCGCCGAAGCGGGATCCATCCTCCATGGCCGTGGCGCCGGAGGGCGCACGCTGGTGCATCTTGACGCCTACCGCCTGGAAAATGCGCACCAGATCTCGGAGTTGATGCTCGACGATTTTCTGGTCTCACCCTACTGCCTCGCCGTCGAATGGCCGGAACGGATCGCGGCCTGGCTGCCCGCCGATGCGCTGCACCTTGCCCTTGGCATCGAAGCGCCGGGACGGCATCGGGTGTCGTTACGTTAGGCTGCAATTGGCGGTCGACGAGCCGCCTGTCGGAAGGGGGCCCGTCCGACTTCTAACGACTCGGCTGCCGTGAGAAATCGGGGAAACCCAACGTGGAGCGAGGCAAAAGGATGGGCCGACCTTTTGCCGTATGGAGCGCTGTGCGCTACACTGTTCAACCTTGAACACCGTTGGGTATCAACCAAGGGAATGACAAAAGCCGCGCCGGGGACCCATTCAAGGAGCCCAATACCCATTTCCCCGCTCGCAATCCTCCCCCAGAGGCCGGCCGGCTTCGCATTCACTGCCAAGGCGTGTGATGCGCAGCCATGTTCAACCTTGAACATAGCTGCGCATTGACGAGAAAGGCCGGCTCAGGCGGGTTTGCGGCCCACGGCGAATATCGAGCTGCCCCACGCCCACCGGCCGTCCGGCGCCGGGCGCGCTGCTTCCGGCCGTCCGGCCTCAGTTCTTCTCCGGGGAGGGGCCGGCGGCCTCTTCCCGCCGCACATGGACGTCGAACTCGTAGATGCCGAAGCCCAGCAAACGCTCGTCGCCGGGTCCGGGATTCACCGCCGGCTGGCTCGAGCGCAAGGCCAGCACATTGCGTTCCGGCGGCACGGTGATGTCGGGCAGCCATATGGTCTCGAGCTTGGTGCCGATCTGCTGGGACGAAAGCATCCGGCCCTCCGTCCAGACCTGCAGGTCGCGGGGTACCACACTCCGCAGCAGGAGCCGACAACGCACGACCAGCGGCCGCGCCTGCGGGTTTTCCAGGATCACCTCGGCGTCGCCGCGCGACCAGCGCCACCGGATGGGGTTCTGCGGCAGTTGTTCCACTTCATACCACCCGGCGCCGAATTGCGCGCGCAAGAAATCCGGGCTGCGCGTATCGGTCAGTGAGTAGAACGCATTGACTTCGATGCGGTCCTGGGGTCGCGACGGCATGACATCGATGACGCCACCGAGCAAATCCCAGCCGCCCTTGAGCGTGGTGTTGAGCCGCCCCTCGTAGGTGTGCAGCGAGAAATACTGCGGCTTGCGCAGCAGAAAGGCGTTCGCCCAGATGCGCGACCAGAAATCGGGAATGAGCATGTTGATCGAATCCACCCGCGCCATGCGCTCGACCGACTGCAGCCGGATGAGGGACTCGTCCACCAGCAATGGAGGATTCTGCATCCGCACCTGAAATCGCCGCACCCCGAAGGCATTGCCCGTCAGCACCAGGGCCGCCAGCGCGACGGCACCCAGGCGCCCCGCGCCCGCCGTGTTCCGTGCCCCCAGAACGAACCAGTAACACAGCGCCGGAAGGATCCCGGGATAAAACACCGAAAAGAGTTTGTAAGCGTCGTAACTGGCGTTCGTTCCCAGCGTGGCGCCGCGGATCTCCAGATAGGCGTAGCCGATGAACACCGGCACGGTCAGGCAGAAGACGAGCGGCACGGCCGCAGGCCGGCGGTGGCGGCCGCGGTACAACGCCCAAATCAAGGCCGCCAGCAACGCCAGACTGAACAGCAGCCGAAGCCGCGGCTCGTATCCCCCGAGACTGGATCCCGTCACCAAGCCCCACCATTGCTCCGGGGAAAACGCCGGGATGCGCCAGCCGAAATCGTATTGCCGGAACAATCTGAACCGTTCCATCAGGCCGAGGACCCGCTCGGCAAAGACCAGTCCGCACGCCGCCAGCGGCGCCAGCATCAAGCCGAGCCATCGTACGAACACGCGCTCCCTGCCCTGCCACGCCGCCAGGCCGCCCGCAAAGGCCACCGCCGGGACCAGGCAGACCGTCAAAATGAAGTTGTAGCCGCCGAGAATCAGCCAGTAGGCGATGAACAACACGCCCGCCCAAGCCCAGGCCCGCCGCCACGACGCCCCTTCGCGCCAGATCGCGACGCCTGCCCACGTCAGGAGGGCGATGGCCTGGGCCGCCAGCAACTGGCCCATGGCCACATGATAAACGGCATAGAGGTTGAGCGGGCCCAAGCCATAGAGCAGCGCCACGATTCCGCTCGCCAGCGGTCCAAGGCGCAACCCATCGCGCGCCAGCCAGAACACCAGCGGCATCACGAGCACGAGCAACACCGCGGTCGCGACGCCGATGAGCTGGTGGGGCTGCAGCCCGAGGACGCTGCCGTTGAACGCGACCAGCGCCGACGGCGTGAAATGATTCAACCGCAGCCAGAAATCGTAGAAATTGTCCACTGACTGCACCCGCACCACCTCGGTGTGACCGATGAATCCGGTGCGGTCGCTCCGCGCAAACTCCTTCAACACGCGCGCGCCCGCCGCGTAATCGGCCGCATCACAGCTGCCCAGCGACGCCGTGGTCAGCCGCGCGGACGCGGAAGGCAGCGGCAGGATCATCATGCCAAGGGCGAAAACCATCGTCAGTCCGACGCCCCACATGCTCCGCAGCCCGGACCACAGGCGGAGCCGCCGCGGCGCGCTCGCCAGCGCCCACGCGAGGATTCCTGCCGGAATCACCGCCGCCCACCGGGCATAGCTGTCCGTGCCCGGCAGGTTTGCATAGGCGCCCAGCCACACGACCGCCGATTGCAGTGCCACCCCGGCGGGCGCGATCAACAGCGCCCAGTAGCGCCGATAGGGCCGCGGCATGATCAACAACGCCAGACCGACGCCCCAAAAGAGCACATGCAGCATCAAGCCGAATGCGGCTGCGAAGTACAGCATGGGGTAATGCAGGGGTATAGCGGGGATTCTATCTCAGAAACTCGGCATAACCGTAGGAAACCGGCCCGGCGGACGCAAGCGCCGCGTCGCCAATCGAAACCCGCGCCATAGCCTGATGTTTTCGGCAGACGCGCTGCACCTTGCCCTTGGCATCGAGGCGCCGGGAGGGCACCGGGTGTCGTTACGTTAGGCTGCAATCGACGGCCGACGAGCCGTCTGTCGGACGTGGGCCCATCCGACTTCCAACGACTGGGCTGCCATGAAAAATGGGGGGACCCAAGGTGGAGCGAAGCAAAAGGTTTGGACCGACCTTTTGCCGTATGGAGCGTTGTGCACAACACTGTTCAACCTTGAACACCGTTGTGCATCAACCAAAGGAATGGCAAAAGCCGCGCCGGGGACCTTTTCAAGGAGCCCAATACCCAGTTTTTCGCTCGCGATCCTCCCCCACAGGCCAGCGGCTTTGCATTCACTGCCAAGACGTGTGATGCGCAGCCATGTCCAACCTTGAACATAGCTGCGCATTGACGAGAAAGACCGGCTCAGGCCGGCTTGCGGCCCACGGCCAAAATCGAGCTGCC
>JBGOXZ010000321.1:0-3732 GCA_041479395.1 Opitutaceae bacterium | reverse complement strand
CTCGCCGAAGGCCTTATAGGAGAGTCGTCGTTGACGACATCTGAGGATTCGTTCATGAGCCAAGGCGTCCCGCACCCGCCTGCCAATCTGGTTATAATCGTTGAGGCGATAGTCGCTAGAGGGGCATGACGGGTGCGGGCGCGGCCAATGCCAAAGTAACCATGCATTCCCCCCGCACCACCCCAGCGCCACGGCCTCGGTCCAGTCCGGGCGAGCTCTGTGGCTCGCCACCCCGGACTGGACCTGCGCCAACACCTCTTCCATGGGTGTTGTCCTATAAGATCGGTTGAGCGAACCGCCGCCCCGCTCTCTGCGTCTATTGCCTCAGGCTTGGCGGTCTCGGGGCGGCGCGGGTGAGGACATAGGCGTTTTGAACGTCGCGCAAATGCGCGGGCGCTGTCCGGATACGATGCGACTCAGACAGCGGCAAATGGGTTCGGTCCCTCTAGCTTCTCCCGATATCGAGCCGGGAAGCCCTGCTTGCGTTTGGAGCCGAGGATAAAAACAATTTCCTCATGCGATAACTCGCTGGCGAAATCTCGGACCTGGGCCTTGCGCGTTTCGATGATGCGCCAGCCATCGGTAAGAAAATCGTTCAGGTATTCGGCGTCTTTATCGGGCAGCTCGTAGGTGGTGGCGGCTTCGCTGGTTTTCATGGGGAGAAAGCGCGCCGTGGCGTTGGGATGTATGAGCTTTGTATGACGACTTAGGCTCTCCTCTGGGGCTGGTGCGGGCAGAGGGAATCGAACCCTCCTCTCAAGCTTGGGAAGCTCGCATATTACCGATATACTATGCCCGCAAAGAACCGACCTTGGATGAAAACCATTCCCGGGCCTGCCGCAATTCCAAAGTGGCGACGGAAGCGGTCCGGCCCAGCCCTCAGCGATCTTCAGGTGCCGCCACCAAGGAGTTCAAGACGCCCGAGCCGCCATCCAAGGATTGCGCCACGAAAGAACTCAAAGAGCACAAAAGACGACTCTGCGCGTGCCGGTGAGTCACGTGGAGTCACGACTCGTGGGCAAGGGTCGGAGTCCTGCCTTGCGCGCTTTGTGCTACTGTAGGTCAAAATCCTCGCGAGCGGCGACGAAGTCCGGATCGGAGTTCTTGGACCTCACGCAACGGACGCAAAGCCCGCAAAGGCCTAGAGGGTTTGATTCCCAATCTTGTCGTGGCGTCCTTGGCGGACTTTGCGTGAGGGAATTCATCTCCGGATTTGGCTGCGGCTTCGCTGCTTTGTGCCCTTTTGTGGTCAACCCTGCCAATCATTCCCCGCTCACGAATAATCCCGCCGCCCTTCGAGCGCGCTCTTGAGCGTGACGGAATCGGCATAGAGCACGCCGCCGCCGCTGGGCAGGCCGAAGCCAATGCGCGTGACCTTCACCTTGCCCGCCGGAACGCGGGTCATCAGATAGTGGCAGGTGGCCTCGCCCTCCACGTCGTTGGAAAGCGCGAGGATGAGCTCGGTGATTTCGCCGGCCTCGATGCGCGCGAGCAGCCGCGCCAGGTTGAGGTGCTCGGGGTTGACGCCCTGCATGGGCGACAGCTTCCCGTGCAGCACATGATAGGTGCCGCGGTACGCGCCCGAACGTTCGATCGCCACGACATCGGGCACCTGTTCGACGACGCACACCACGCCAGTCAGCCTTTTTTCGTCAGCGCAAATCCCGCAGAGTTCGCCTTCCGCGAGGTTGCCGCAGCGCGTGCAAGGCCGCACGGCCGCAGCCGCCTCCTGCAACGCCGTGACGAGCGCCGGTAACCGCTCGCGCCGTTCGACGAGCAGATTCAGCGCGATGCGCTCCGCGGACCGATAGCCGAGGCCGGGCAATTGCTTGAGGTGCTTCTGGAGTTTCTCGAAGGCGGGTGTCACAGGATGATTGATTTCTGGGCGCCGATTCTCGCCTGGCGATGCGCCCGCGATGCGTGCCGATCGTCAAGCCGGAATCGATACGCGGGGTTACATCAGGCCCGGCATCTGGAAGGCGGACGTGACCTTCTGCATCTCGGCGTCGTACTGCTCCTTGGCCTGCTTCGCGGCGTCCTGCATGGCCAGCAGCAGCGTTTCCTCAACCAGCTTGGGCTCCTCCTTGAGAAACTCGGGATCGAGTTTGAGCGCCAGGAACTTGCCGGACGCACTGATCTTGATGGCGACGGCACCCCCGCCGGCCGTGACATCGATTTCCTTGGTCTCGAGCTGGGCTTGGAGCGCCTCCATCTGGCGCTGCATCTTCTGGGCCTGTTTGAGGAGCTTGCCGACGCCGGGCATGGTGGAAGGGGGGGGTTGAGTTCAGAGTTTACGCGAAACGATGCTGGTGCGTGTCTTCAAATCGTTATTGCGAGGACCTGTCCAAATTGTAGGAGCGGGTTTATCCCGCGATCATGACCCATAGCCATGGTTTGGAATCGCGGCGTAAAGCCGCTCCTACGCGGTTTGAAGACACGCCATAGTGGCTAGCAAGCGCGGGTGTTCTTCAAGCACTTAATATGGCCGCGTAACCCTCCCGAAACGAGGGATAGCGCGGCCGCCATCCCAGCTGCGCCTTGAGTCTGGCGTTGCTGATGAGCCGATCCGGGGGCAACGCGAAACCGCGGCGCGCGCTGGCCGCTCCACCGGTGAAACGCGGCGCGGGCCGGCCCAGCTGCTCCGCCAGCCATCGCACCACCTCGGCTTTCGGCGTGGGTGCATCGTCCGCCACGTTGAAGATCCCGTCAGCCAGCGATCCCGGCGCGGTGAACGCCGCCAACACCGCCGCGCAGATATCGTCGCGGTACGCGAGATTGAGATGCTGGGTGCCACTGCCTGCGATCTCGGCGGCTCCCGCGCGCACTTGGTCGAGCAAATGATGACGCTGCGGACCGTAAATACCCGCCAGGCGCAGGATGAACCAGCGTCCGCGCGCATCTCTTCCCTCGCGCAGCAGCGCCTCCGCCTCCAGCAGAATCCGCCCGGTTTCGCCCGCGTCGTCCGTGGGCGCGGTCTCGTCGACCACCACGCCGCCGTCCTGCGGATAAACGGACGTGCTGCTGGTATAGACCATGGTGCCGGCCGGCCCGCGGCGCGCCCACCTCAGGATGGAGCGCATGCCCTCGACATAAGACCGGCGATAGCCCGCCAGCCCTCCGCCCCCTGAACTCACGCAGTTCAACACCAAGTCCGCCCCCGGCGCGATGCGCTCATGCCAGGCGTCCGCCGCGAGATCGTCGACCACGGCGTTCACCCCGAGCGCCGCCAGGTCCGCCGCCCGTGCGGGATTGCGCGTGAGCGCCTGCACCTGCATGCCCGCCTCCCGCGCCCGGCGCGCCACGGCGGTGCCGACATAGCCGCAGCCAAAGATTATCAATCTTTTGTTCGCCAAGGTTGGTGCCGTGCTCATCATCAAGGTTTGGAATTGGTAGTTTCGCCAAGGCTGGTTTCATCGCAAACTGCAATCCGTATTCGCCATGCCCACGGTTCTCATCCTGCTGGCCGAAGGATTTGAAGAGATCGAGGCCTTTACTCCCGTCGACCTTTTGCGCCGCGCCGGCGTTGACGTGATCGTCGCGTCGCTTTCGGATCAGCGTCACGCGACCGGCCGCAGCGGCATCACGGCGCACGCCGATGCCGCCCTGTCCGAGGTTGGCGACCACCTCTTCGACCTGTTGTTCATCCCTGGCGGTCCGGGGGTGAAAAACCTGCGCGCCGATCCGCGGGTGCGCGCCGTGGTCGAGCGCCATGCCGCCGCGGGCAAATGGCTG
>JBGOXZ010000320.1:0-3741 GCA_041479395.1 Opitutaceae bacterium | reverse complement strand
CATCACGTAACACAAGCTTCCAATAGGCAAAGATGGGAGCAGGCTGGGGTGGCTGCCCACTGTGGTACATTCTGCCGGCCGGCAGAACAGCCAGCAAAGATTATGCAGGCAAGGATGCCTGCACCACGTAGCACAGGCTCCGGCTGCTCAAGAACCGAGATGCGCCCTCGGACCGGGCGAACGCAATCCAACGTCGAATGGATCGCCGGTTCAAAACCTACTTGCGCGACCAAGGGGGGCTGGTAGCGTGACTTGATTTTTTGAGCCGCCATGGTCTCGCCGAACACCGAATTAGCCTATGACAGCAAGATCGAGGGGGATGTGATCGTTTCCCGCCTCGATGCGGTGATCAACTGGATCCGCTCCAACTCGATATGGCCCATGCCGATGGGACTGGCCTGCTGCGCCATCGAGCTCATGGCGGTGGCCGCGGCACGCTTCGACATCGCCCGCTTCGGCGCCGAGGTCATGCGGTTCTCGCCGCGCCAGGCGGACTGCATGATCGTGGCCGGCACCGTCACCTACAAGATGGCCCCGCAAGTCCGCCGCCTCTATGACCAGATGCCGGCGCCGAAATGGGTCATCGCCATGGGCGCCTGCGCCAGCACGGGCGGCATGTATCGCAGCTACGCGGTGCTGCAGGGAGTGGACCGGATTCTGCCGGTGGACGTGTACGTGAGTGGATGCCCGCCGCGGCCGGAAGCCCTGCTCGACGCGCTCATGAAGCTGCAGGACAAAGTCCGCCGCGAGCCGGCGGCGAAACGGCTTTTCCGCGCTTGAACCACCCACGCCGCGCCCGCCGATGACCGCCACCGCCGACCTCGCCACCGCGCTCAAGGACAGGTTCCCGCAGGTCACCGGGCGGGAGAGCCTCGACTGGCCGGCGTGCAACGTTCCGCCGGGGGAGGCGCTCGCCGTGTTGCAGTGCCTGCGCGACCAATTTGCCTTCGACATGCTGGTGGATGTGACGGCGATCGACTGGGGCGCCGGGAAGTCCCCGCGTTTCACCGTGGTCTGGCACCTGCTCTCGACTACCCACCACACCTATGTGCGGGTGGCCGCCGATTGTGCGGACGACGCGAATCCCACGATGCCCAGCGCCACCGGTCTCTGGCCCGGCGCCAACTGGCACGAGCGGGAAACGTACGACATGTTTGGCATCCGCTTCGCCGGCCATCCGGACCTGCGCCGCATCCTGATGTGGGACGGCTACCCGTATTTCCCGCTGCGCAAGGATTTCCCGCTCGCCGGCCTCGACACCGCCCTGCCCGACGTCGAGGTGGCGGAGGAGACCGGCGCCGGGGTGAAGCCCGCCCCCTACATGGGCGGACCGTTCGTGGCCGCGCCCGGCGGACCGATGGACGAGGCCGAGCCCCGCGCCAAGGACCAGAGCTGGACCGAGCACCAAGAGAAACCGAACCAACCCAAAGCCTGAACCGTAACGATGCAGATGACCTTCGAAATGGGAGCAGACTCGGCGCCACTGAAAGGTGGAGCCCGCACTCCGTGCGGGCTGGCCGACGTCCGCAGGGAGAAACCCGCACGGAGTGCGGGTTCCACCACGGCCGACTGAAGCGTCCCGGCTAAAGCCTAAAGCTTCAGCCTTCAGCCATGGCGAACGAATACACATTCCCCGACAGTGCTGCGAAGACCGCGACCGCGGCCGCCGGGGAGTTCGCGCCCGAAAAGATGTCCATCAGCATGGGGCCGTCGCACCCGTCGACGCACGGCGTGCTGCGGCTGCAGATGGAACTCGATGGCGAGATTGTCACCAAGGCCGATCCGGTGGTCGGCTATCTGCACCGCGGCGACGAGAAGATCGCCGAGAACATGACCTACAACCAGTTCGTGCCGTACACGGACCGGTTGGACTATCTCGCGCCGCTGGCCAACAACGTCGCTTATGCCATCGCCGTTGAGCGACTGGCCCGGCTCGAGGTGCCGCCGCGCTGCCAGGCGATCCGCGTCATCATCTCCGAGCTGGCGCGCATATCCTCGCACCTCATGGGCCTCGGGGCTTTCGGCATCGATGTGGGCGCATGGACGGTGTTCCTCTACACGTTCACCGAACGCGAGAAACTCTACCGACTCTTCGAGGAGCTGACGGGCGCCCGCTTCACCACCAGCTACACGCGCATCGGCGGTGTGGCGCGCGACGTCCCCGACGGCTGGCTCGATCGCGTCAACGCGTTTTGCGATCAGTTCCTGCCCATCCTCGAAGAGTCGCTGGCGCTGCTCACGCGCAACAAGATCTTCCTCGATCGCACCGCGGGCATCGGCGTCATATCGAAGGAGGATGCGATCGCCTACGGCCTGACCGGTCCCAACCTGCGCGGCTGCGGGGTGCCGCTCGATCTGCGCAAGGACAAGCCCTACAGCGGCTACGAACAGTACGAGTTCGACGTGCCCGTCGGCTCCAAGGGCGACTGTTACGACCGCTACCTCTGCCGCGGCGAGGAGATGCGCCAGGCAGTGCGCATCGTCCGGCAGGCGATCAGGCGGTTTCCCGACGGCGACTGGTACGCGAAGGACGCCAAGCGCATCTTCAGTCCGCCCAAGGACAAGATTCTTACGAGCATGGAGGAGCTCATCCAGAACTTCATGCTGGTCACCGAGGGCCCGCAGATGCCGCCGGGCGAGGTTTACTTCGAGGCGGAGAATCCCAAAGGCGCCCTCGGTTTCTACGTCGTGTCGAAGGGCGGCGGCGTGCCGTGGCGCTTGAAGATCCGCAGCCCGTCGTTCTGCAACCTCAGCATCCTGCCCAAGGTCTGCGTCGGCGCGATGATCGCCGACATCGTGTCCATCCTCGGATCCTTCGATTTCGTGATGGGCGAATGCGACCGATGATTTCCAAGACCAACCACAGAGACACGGAGAACACAGAGATATGAGAAGCTATCCGAAAACCCTGCTGCGTTGCCCGGTGGAGGGCGCTGCTCCGTCAGCGCCGCTCGGGCATTTGGCGGCGACAGCGCGCCGCCCTCCAAGTTCTGACGGTTTTCGGACAGCCTCGAATCATCTGAACACCATCTGCCGGATTCTCTGTGGCCTCTGTGCCTCCGTGGTTCAAAGATGAATTTAAAGCCCGCAACGCTCCAGAAGATCGACGAGGTCATCACGCACTATCCGGAGAAACGGAGTGCGGCCCTGCCGCTGCTCCACCTGGTGCAGGAGGAGCAGGGCCATGTCTCCCCGGAGGCCATCGAGTGGATCGCCCAGAAACTGGAGCTGCAGCCGATCAACATCTACGAGCTCGTCACGTTCTACCCCATGTTCCGGCAGAAGCCCATCGGCCGCCGGCACATCAAGGTCTGTCGCACGCTGTCGTGCGCGCTCGTCGGCGGCTACCAGGTCTGCGAGGAGTTCCGCAAACAGTTCGACTGCCCCGTCGGCGAAACGTCGGCGGACGGGGAGGTGACCCTTGAGTTCGTCGAATGCCTCGCGAGCTGCGGCACGGGCCCGGTGGTGATGGTGGACGAGGAACTGCACGAGCGCATTGACGCCGCCCGGGCGCGCGAGCTCGCCGCGCAGATCAAACAGCAGGCCGTCGCCCGGAGCAGAACATGAATCCCGCGCCACCCCGATGAAGGACCGCCCGGCTACCGACCTGTTGTTCACCTACGGCACGCTCCGCCGCGCCGCCGGGCATGCCGCGCACCGGCTGCTGGCCGACAGCGCGGAGCTGGTGGGTCACGGTTTTGTGCGCGGCCGGCTTTATCAGGCCGCCGAATTCCCGGTGCT
>JBGOXZ010000319.1:0-3786 GCA_041479395.1 Opitutaceae bacterium | reverse complement strand
TTGGGGGGGGGAATGGAGCGAAATCATGGTTTGATTGCATGATTCCGGCTAAGGGCGAATGAATCCAGCGGCGAGCTTTGGTTGGGGGAGGGCAGCCCAAGTCGTGAGACTTTGGCGTTGTCACGGTTCTGAGTCCGAACTCTCCCGAGTCTGGCCACCACGCGATCTCACGGCAAGCGCCCTTCGTCATTCCCCCTTGGCGCCGCAGCCGCCAGTAGCCCGCCAGGATGCTGCCGATGACCGAGTGAAACACGCTCGAAATGGCACACGGCACGGCGGTGAGCGGATCGGTGAAATGCCGCCGGGCCAGCACGACGCCGAGACCGGAGTTCTGCATCCCCACCTCGATGGATATGGTACGAGCGATGATCCGGTGGTAGCGGAAAGCCCGCGCCGCCGCATAGCCCAGGGCGAACCCGCCCGTATGCACGAGAAACACGGCGGCCAGCAGCCGCGCGGCGCTGCCTTTCACCGCGACCGCGTTCTGTCCGATGATGCACGCGCAGATGAGCGCGATGGTGAGCACCGACACGAGTGGTGCCACCGGCAGCACCGCCCGCACGGCGCGGGGAAAAAACCGGTTCACCGTCACGCCGACCACCACCGGGATGATCACCACTTCAAACGTGCTCCAGAACAGACCGACCACGTCCACATGCACCATCGTGCCGACGAGCCACCTGGTCAGCAGCGGCGTCATCACCACCGCGCCGAAGGTCGACACCGCGGTCATCACCACCGACAGCGCCACGTTGGCCCGCGCGATGTAGTTGACGACATTTGAAGCCGTTCCCCCCGGACAGCAGGCGACAAGAATGAGCCCGACGGCAAACGGCGTCTCCAGCCGCAGCAAGTGCGCCACGCTCCAGCCCATGAACGGCATGATGGTGTACTGCGCCACGAAACCGAGCGCCACCGGCCGCGGCATCACGAACACGCGGCGGAAATCCTCCACGGTCAGGGTCACGCCCATGCCCAGCATGATCACCGCCAGGCCCGGCACGATCCACGGGCCAAACCAGGTGAACCACGCCGGCGCGGCCAGCGCCAGCACGCCGCCCGCCACCACCCACAGGGGAAAAGCGTTGGTGAGGTAACCGGCAAGCCTCGTCATGTCCGCGGAGGCTGCCGGCCGGTACACTCGGCGGCAATAAATTTGGTCACACCCAAAATAAAACTTGGCGCACGACCTGCTTTGTGCATGTTGTCACCGCTTCATTCCCATGACCCGGACGCTCAAGTCCATTCGCCGCCCGGCCCGCGCTTCGTACACGAAGGCGGTCCCGCAGTCTTGTCGCGGCCATATGCGTCCGGTCGTCGCTCGCTGGAGCAAATTCACTGACGCCGGCTGCCTGGCCTGAACGACACCGTTAATTCGGCCGTTCGTTTTTCCAGGAGACCCGGCGGTGAAAACCGACGAAAGGAGTACATCCACATGCATACGATCATCCGTTCCCGCAAAATCAAGCAGCCTTCCCCGGCTTCCGCGTCCCCTGCCGCGTTCCGCCGGCCGCACTACGACTGCCAGGAGCAGATGGATGCGCTCAAACTCGTCGTCTACGTTCCCGGCGTCGATCCCGCCGGCATCGATCTCGACGTGCGCGGGCCCGACCTGATTGTCACCGCGCCCAAGAGCCATGTGGTGCGCGCCAACTGGCGCGCGCTGCACCTCGAAAGCGCTCAACGGGACTACCAGCTCCGGCTGCGTCTCGGCTTCAGCCTCGCCTATGAGGCGCTGCGCGCCGAACTACGCGGCGGTGTGCTGACCATCACCATCCCCAAAAAGACGGCGGTGGCGGCCACCTGCGAGGTCGCGTAGCCCCGGGGGAACAAAGACACCCCAACCAGGGGAAACACCCTGTTCCCAGCGCCTCCGGCGCGATCTAGGGTGCGGGAAAGAAACGCGGTCTGCCCGTCCCTCCGACGGGCAAGCCGTTTGGTTCCTTCGTCTTGACCGCCCCTCCGTATCCTACCCCGCGCACTCAGCAAAAAAAACGAGGAACATGCACCTGGTTCTGTGTTCTTATGAACCAAGGCGCCTGACCATCGCCTTCCCGCTCGCCTCCCGGTCCCGCAAACCGATCAAACTGCAACGCCCTTTCCCGATGAATTTCCGTCCACGTACTTCTGCCTCCCGTCGTCCGGCCTTCGCCGGTGGCCCGGACTCCCACGTCGTGCCCGTGCGCGACGTGCAGTGGGACCGCCAGGTGTTTCGCCCGCCCGAGCTGCCGGCCTATCCCCGGCTGTTCAACACGGTTCCGTTCACCGCCATGCGTCCGCTCCGGCCGACGCGCCCGGGCAAGCCGGAGATGGTGTTCTAGGAACGCGGGCCGCCCGGCTCACGCTTCCGGCACCAGCCACGCCGTCCGGCCCGCCGCGCCGGCACCGAGGCCAAGGATTCCGGCCAGCGCCGGAAGCAGCGGCTGCAATTCATCCGCAAAGCGCCACGGCGGATTGATGACCAGCAGGCCGCAGCCTTGCATCCGCACCTGCGGATCCGCGGTCACCGCCAGCTCCGCCCAAAGCGTGGGTGGTGGGGCCAGCGCCCGCAGGGCGGCGTGGAACGCGTCGGCCCGGGCCCGCTCCGTCACCGGATACCACACCGCATAGACGCCGCTGGGAAAGCGCTGCAGACCCTCGCGCAGGGCACCCAGGATGGCGTCGAACTCGCCTTGGTCCTCGAACGGCGGATCGATGAGCACGAGCGCCCGCCGCTCCGGCGGCGGCAGCAGCGCGCGCAGCGCGCGGTAGCCGTCGCCGCGCGTCACCGCCACGCGCGGCCGGCGCCTAAACGCCGCCCGCAGCGCCCCCGCCTCGGCCGGCTGCTGCTCCCAGAGGGCCAGCCGGTCCTGCGGCCGCCGTACGAGGGCCGCGAGCCATGGCGAACCGGGATAGAGGCGAGGCCGGTCGCGGCCGGCGCCCGCGCGCGTGTCGAATTTCCGCACCAGGGCCACGTAGTCGGCCAGCGGCGGCAGCAGGTTGGCCGCGTTCCACAACCGGCCGATGCCCTGCGGCCACTCGGGCGGGCGGTCCGTCCGTCCCGGCGCCGCCCGCAGGTCATACGCCCCTCGGCCGGCATGCGTGTCGAGGTAGAGAAAACCCTTGTCCTTGCGCTGCAGCGCACGCAGCAGCAACACGAGCAGCGTGTGCTTGAAGACATCGCCGTAGTTGCCGGCGTGAAACGAGTGGCGGTAATTCATGCGCGCAAGGCGAAATCGCGTAGGAAGCCCGCTCGCGGGCGATTCATCGGTCGCAAGCGACCTTCCTACATGGTAAATCCGTCACACCCCGGCCGCGCGGGCCGCGAGGTGCTGATGCACGGGGCCGAAGTTGCCCGCCTCGCAGCACCGCACGAATTCCTCGGTCACCGACTTGAGTTCCTCCCAGCGGCCGCGGATGTCCACCGCCTCCGGTTTGGTGATGGCGTTGTCGGTCGCGGCGGCGGCGATCACGGCCAGCATGTCGGCGAACTCCTGCACGATGGTGTTGGTGGCGGGGATGAGCTGGACTGCGTGGGATTGCGCCCGCGGGTTGTTGATGAAGAAACCGCCGGCGCGTTCGCAGACCCACTGCGCCAAGCGCCGGTCGCCCGTGACTTTCAGCAACTGTTCGATCCGATCCAGCGGATTGACGGCGCCGCTGCCCTCGGCGGCCGGCTCGGCCCATTTGTAGATGAGGGAGAGGGAAAGGCCCAACTCGGCGGAAACCTGTTTGGCACTGACTTTGTGGAGAATCTCCTTGAGCAGCTCGTGCGATTCCATGCCGCCATGCTGTGGACGGGCCGGT
>JBGOXZ010000318.1:0-3787 GCA_041479395.1 Opitutaceae bacterium | reverse complement strand
CTCGGCGTCGATCCCTCGCAGGGCGACCAGATGGTGCGCGGCACGACCCCGCTGCCCAACGGCACGGGCAAGAAGGTTCGCGTCCTCATCTTCACGGACAATCCCAAGGCGGCCTTGGAGGCCGGCGCCGACCATGCCGGCTTGCAGGACTTGATGCAGAAGATCCAGGAGGGCTGGCTCGATTTCGATGTCGCCATCGCCACCACCGAGGCGATGAAGACGGTCCGCACGATCGCGCGTGTCCTGGGCCCCAAGGGCCTCATGCCCAACCCCAAGTCGGGCACCGTGACCGACGACATTGCCGCCGGCATCAAAGCCGTGAAGGCCGGCCGGGTGGAGTTCAAAATGGACAAGGCGGCCAACGTGGGTGTGGGCATCGGCAAGCGGTCGTTCACCGCGGCCCAGATTCTCGAAAACGCCGCCGTCGTCCTTGAGGCCGTCGGCAAGGCCAAGCCGGCTTCCTTCAAGGGCCGTTACATCCTCAACCTGGCGCTTTCCTCAACCCAAAACCCCGGCATCCGCATCGCGGGCAACGAATACAGCAAATACTGAACCGGAGCGCCCCCATGAGAGTTGAGAAGAAATACCTGATCGAGGAGGTGGCGGGCCACCTCAAGAAATCCGAGTACGTCATCCTGGCGAATTTCGACAAGATGACGGTGGCCGACGTGGCCGAATTGCGGCAGCGCCTCGCCGCCCACAAGGCCGAATTCCATGTCGTCAAGAACAGTTCGCTGCGCGTGGCCGCCCAGGCTATGAGCCTGCCCAACTTGGACACCGCGCTCACCGGTCCGACCGCCATCGTCGTCGGCGGCAGGAACTCACCCGGCGTCGCCAAGGTCATCCGCGATTTCATCAAAGAGAAGCAGAAGATCGTGGTGAAGGCGGGCGTGCTCAGCAACAAGCTGCTTTCCGCGAAGGACATCGAGAAACTCGCCGAATTGCCGTCGCTCGACGCGCTGCGCGCGCAGCTGCTCGGCCTGCTCAGCCAGCCGGCCAGCATGTTTGTCCGCGTGCTTAATGCCGTCCCGCAGGGCGTGGTGAATGTCCTGCAGGCCAGGGTCCGCGCCGCCGAAGGGAACAAATAACCACCAATCGTTACCACTTTCCAGACACTGGCGGCTCCGGCTGCCGTTGACGGGAAAACAACATCCAGCGCCGCAGGCTAGGGGACACGTCTCTTAAACGCACTTCCGGTATGAAGTCGCTAGCCCGCGACAGGAGACAACCATGAGCAACATCACCAAAGAACAAGTCGTCGAGTGGCTTTCCGGCCAGTCGGTTCTAGAGATCGCCGGCCTCGTGAAGGATCTCGAAACCAAATGGGGCGTTTCCGCCGCCGCGCCCGTCGCCGTGGCCGCCGCACCAGCCGCCGCCGCGGCCGCCGCACCGGTCGAGGAGAAGACCGAGTTCACCGTCGTCCTCGTCGAGGCCGGCGCGAACAAGATCGGCGCCATCAAGGAAGTGCGGGCCATCACTGGTCTCGGCCTCAAGGAGGCCAAGGACCTCGTCGAGGGCGCGCCCAAACCCGTCAAGGAGGGCGCGACCAAGCAGGAGGCGGAGGAGATCAAGAAGAAGCTTGAGGCCGCCGGCGCCAAGGTCGAACTCAAGTAAGCACCGCTTGGCGATTCGCACCGCACAGCATCCGCCGATTTCAGGGCAGGCCGCGTTCAGCCGCGGCTTGTCCCCTGCCGTCGTTTTGTTCCGCTCTTTTCCGCCGCGGTGATCCGCCGGCGCCGTCGCATCCGCACTTTTTCCTCACGTAGTCAACCGGGAGTATCCATGGCCGACCGCAATCAGACCGAACGCGTCAACTTCGGTAAACTCAAAGAAGTCATCCAACCGCCGAATCTCATCGAGATTCAGATCAATTCCTATCTGGATTTCCTGCAGAAGGGCATCCCGGACAAGCAGCGGAAACCCCAGGGCCTCGAGGCGGTGTTCCGCGAGGTTTTTCCCATCGAATCCTACGATGGGCGCCTCGTCCTGGAATATGTCTCCTACAGCATCGGCGAGCCGAAGCACTCCGAGATCGAGTGCATCCGCGAAGGCATCACCTACGCCGTGCCGCTGTATGTGAAGCTCCGCCTGCGCGAAGAGGACTTCATCAAGGACGAGGAGATCTACATGGGCGACATCCCCATGGTGACCGAGCGCGGCTCGTTCATCATCAATGGCGCCGAACGCGTCGTCGTGTCCCAGCTTCACCGTTCGCCCGGCATCTGCTTTGAGAAGGATTTCCACGCCAGCGGCAAGGAGCTCTTCGCCTTCCGCATCATTCCCGACCGCGGGACCTGGCTCGAAGTGCAGTTCGACAACAACGACCTGCTCTATGTCTACCTCGACCGCCGCCGCCGCCGCCGCAAGTTTCTCATCACGACCCTGCTCCGGTCCATCGGCTACTCGAGCGATCTCGACATCCTCAATCTCTTCTACGAAATCAAAGATCTCAAGGTCGCCAAGGCCCTCGACATGGAAAACGTGAGCACGCTCGTGCTCGTCGAGGACGCCATCGACGCGCAGAAGGGCGTCGTGCTGGCGCGCGCCTTTGAGCCGCTCACCAAGCAGATCGTGCGAACCTTCGAAAAGCACGGCATCAGCTCAATCCGCGTGATCGACACCGCGGTGGACGACGGGGCGACGATCCGCTCGCTCAAAAAGGATCCCACCCGCAACGAGGAGGAGGCCCTGAAGGAAATCTACAAGCGCCTCCGGCCCGGCGAGCCGCCCACCACCGCCAACGCCAAGGCCCTGCTCAAGCGCCTCTTCTTCGATCCCAAGCGCTACGATCTCAGCCGCGTCGGCCGCTACAAGATCAACCAGAAGCTCGGCCTCAAGGCCGACCTGGAGAACCGCATCCTCACGGCCGAGGACGTGATCGTGGCCACCAAGTACCTCGTCCGGCTCAAGCGGGGCGACGGCGTGGTCGACGACATCGACCACCTCGGCAGCCGCCGCGTCCGCACGGTCGGCGAGCTGCTCGCGAACCAGTGCCGCGTGGGCCTCTCCCGCACCGAACGCCTCGTGCGCGAGCGCATGACCCTCTACGACCAGAGCGTCGACTCCATCACGCCGCAGAAGCTCATCAACCCGAAGGCGCTCACGACGGTCATCCGCGATTTCTTCGCGCGCAGCCAGCTCTCGCAGTTCATGGACCAGATCAACCCGCTGGCGGAGGTCACGCACAAGCGCCGCCTCTCCGCGCTCGGGCCGGGTGGCCTCAACCGCGAGCGCGCGGGCTTCGAGGTCCGCGACGTGCATCCCTCGCACTACGGCCGCATCTGCCCCATCGAGACGCCGGAAGGCCCCAACATCGGCCTCATCAACTCGCTGACGGTGTTCTCCCGCGTGAACGAGTTCGGTTTCATCGAGACGCCCTACCGCATCTGCCGGGAGGGCCGCGCCACCGAGAAAATCGATTATCTCACCGCCGACCAGGAGGAGGGCAAGGTCATCGCCCAGGCCAACTCCGAGCTTGACGACAAGGGCCACTTCATCGGCAAGGTGACCGTGCGCCGCGACGGCGAGTTCCTGGAGGTCGATTCCAAACAGGTCGACTACATGGATGTCTCGCCGAAGCAGATCATCTCCGTCGCCGCGGGCATGATCCCGTTCCTGGAGCATGACGACGCCAACCGCGCGCTCATGGGTTCGAACATGCAACGGCAAGCGGTGCCGCTGATGATCACGGAACCGGCGCTCGTCTCGACGGGGCTGGAACGCGAAGTCGCCAAGCACTCCGGCATGGTCGTGAAGGCGGGGCAGGACGGTTACATCACGTTCGTTG
>JBGOXZ010000317.1:0-3801 GCA_041479395.1 Opitutaceae bacterium | reverse complement strand
TGGGCCACCCACGACCCTCCCCACCCTTCCCCTCATGCCCATGCACAACGTCTCCCCCGAAACCCTCCCGGACAACGTCTTCAGACTGATCAGCCAGGACTGGATGCTCATCACGGCGGGCGATCGCACGAAATTCAACACGATGACCGCCAACTGGGCCGGGTTGGGCTACCTCTGGTACCAGCCCGTGAGCTTCTCCTTCGTGCGGCCCCAGCGCTACACCTTTGAGTTCATGGAAAAATGCGCCCTCTACACCCTGTCCTTCTTCCCGGAACAATACCGCGAGGCGCTCAGCATCTGCGGCAGCCAAAGCGGCCGGGACGTCGACAAGGTGCAGGCCAGCGGCCTGACGCCGGCGTTCACGGAAAGCGGCACGCCCTACTTCGCCGAGGCGCGGCTGGTGTTGGAATGCCGCAAACTCTATGCCCGGTTCCTGGAGGAGCCCGGCTTCCTCGACGCCACGATCCCCGCCGACGTGTATCCCGACAAGGATTTCCACCGGTTGTACATCGGCGGCATCGTGCAATGCCTGGTCCCTTGAATCGAGGCTCCTCCGACTAGGAGATTCCCTCCGGTTTTCCTTCGGAGTGGCGCGAGGGATGCGCGTAGGGGCGCAGCTTGCTGCGCCCGTTTCAGGTATTCGCGCAGGTTGTGAACACGTTTCGCGCAATGCCACCGGCCCACAAGCCGGGTTCGCGCTGAAATGGAGACGCCGGGATTGACGGCCGACGCGAGCTCCGGCTGGCTTTCGCGAATGCCGAATCTCTTCATCATCGCCGGTCCCAACGGTGCGGGAAAGACGACCTACGCGCAGCGTTTTCTGCCGCAGGAGATGCGCTGCCGCGAATTCGTGAACGCCGACCTGATTGCGGCGGGTCTGGCGCCGTTTGCCCCGGACCGTGCCGCCTTTGCCGCCGGCCGCCTGATGCTCGCACGGCTTAAGGAACTCGCCGAGCGCCGCGAGGATTTTGCTTTCGAAACGACGCTCGCCGGCCGCGGCTATGTGCCGCTCCTGCGGGGCATGCGGGCGACGGGTTACCGCATCCGGCTGGATTTCCTGTGGGTTCCGGGCCTCGACATCACCCGAAAGCGCATACGCCAGCGCGTGCGCAAGGGCGGTCACGATATTCCTGACGATGTGCAGCAACGCCGCTTTCATCTCGGCATTCGTAACCTCGCCGAACTGTATCGACCGCTGCTGCATGAATGGAGAATCTACGACAATACCGGCGAGAACCCTCATCCAGTGGTTTCAGAAAAAGACGGAGTGCTGATCATCGAGGATCACGCCAGACTTGCCGGCATCGAGGCCGCGGCTAGTGTTCGATTCATGGAATCCAAACCTCCGGAGCGGGTCGAGGAACCGGCGGTGCTCTCCTCCGACGAAGTGGACCGTCGCTCGATGCGCGCCATGCGCAAGGCCTATGCGGACGCCATCCTCGAAAACCTCCGCTACGGTCTGCCAGTCATCCAATGGCGCGAAGGCCGCGGGGTGGTCGAGGTGCCGGCGGAGCTGCTCGTGCCGCTGGCGCGCCGCATCCTCGAAACCAACGGCGAACCGCTGCCGGAAGAAGAGGAGCGGGCTCTGCTGCAAGGTGTGCCGTAGAGGTGCCGGTGGAGATCTTCGACGGCCCTGCAATCGAAACCGCCCAATTGATCCCGCCGTCGAGTTCAGAGGATTCGTCTACCCGGACTCGTGGAGGGGCGAGCTCCTGCGAGCCCGCCCAAGCTCCGCGCTTGCGAGTCACGGGATCCAGCCCGCGCCAAAGTTGCGGCACGCCGCCACCCGCCTTCGTCAAGACTATGCTCACGGCGGGGTCGGCGACCCCGCCCTACAAGAATTGAAGCTGCCGCTTCAATTCCCCCGCGGGCGCTCGGTCGTCATCAGAGGCGTGACGGCATTGCAACGCTTCCAGCGGCCATTTCCGTATCCATGCGACGATCCAGTGTCACGTATTACGTGACAAGCGGCTTCCATCTCGCTCGGAGGATTTGTAAGGTGTCACTTAATACGTGACACTCAGAAAGTCAGAGGGACCGGGATTCTGCGGCCGGAGATCGGAGCCGCCGAACTCGACGCCCTCCTCCCCGCCCTTCTCGACCGCGCGTTCAAAGGAGAACTGTGATGAAACCCGCCTTCACCGAGCGTCAGGGCCAGTTTCTGGCCTACATTCACTGCTACAGCCTCCTGCACGGCTGCGCGCCGGCCGAGGCGGACATGCAGCGGTTTTCCCGGGTGACGCCGCCGAGCGTGCATCAGATGGTGCTCACGCTGGAGCGGCGCGGGTTCATCCGCCGCGTTCCCGGCCAGGCGCGCAGCATCACGTTATGCGTTCGGTCAGAACTGCTGCCCCCTCTGCAACGCGCCCAAGACCGCGCCGGACAACGAGGACTCTGAGCCCATACGTCATGCCCTGCCAGGAGTTCCAAGGAAAGTCGTGCAATTCTGGCCGTCGTGGCTAGACGGTGATCTTATGCCCCGTCGAAAAGAAGCCCGTCCGCGGTGGACACCGCCCGCCGAAAACAAACTGCAACTCAAGGTAACGCTGCAGTACGTCCGGCCAGCCATCTGGCGCCGGGTGGTGGTGCCCGATAACTTTTCGCTCGGGGACCTGCATTGGGTCATCCAGATTGCGATGGGCTGGACCAACAGCCATCTGCATTCCTTCCGCCTCGGGGCGGACGAATATGGGCCGGTCGGTGGCGAGATGGGCTTGGAGGGGCCGCCAGGCGATGAGGAAGACGTGTTTTTGCGCGGGCTCATTCGACGAAAGGGGCAGAAGTTCACCTACGATTACGACTTTGGCGACGGCTGGCGGCATGAAATCCTGGTGGAAAAGATCGAACCGGCGGTCGAGCCGCATTCGCCGCCCGTCTGTCTGGCGGGCAAACGGGCTTGTCCACCCGAGGACTGCGGCGGGCCGCCGGGCTACGCGAACGTGCTACGCGTGTTGAAAAAGGCCGTCACGGCGGACGACCGCGAGCTTCGGGAATGGGTCGGCGACTATGATCCCGAGGCATTCGACTTGGAGGCGCTCAACCGCCGCCTGCGACCGAAAGCCCGTTGAGCAGTCGCATGAACCCGCCCGCCAAGCTCAGCGATCTGATGATGGCCCTGGAGATGCCGTCGGAGGAGATGAGCGTGCGCTTTGACCGGCAGACCGGGAAAATGGTTTGGGTGGAAGACTATATCCTGAGGGCGATCGAGGAGGAGGAGCGTCTGACCAACGTGCCCGACTGGCAGAAAGAGGAAGTGGCACTGGCGCGGGCGATCGTAAACGACGACGGATCGCGATTCATCGCCGCGCCGGACAAGTTCGATTTCCACGAGTACCGGCACATGGAGCGGTTTATTGGCACGGTGCCGGACCAACCGGCCGCCGATGAACTCTGGCGCGCGATCAAGGGCCGCGGGGCGTTCCGCTGTTTCAGGGACACCGCCGGCCGGCTTGGTCTGCTGGACCCATGGTATCAGTTTCGGGACAACGCCATGAAGGAGTTCGTGATCGAGTGGGCCCAGGCGAACCAGGTGCCCTACGTGGACGACAGCCCCAAGCCGCAGGCGTGACTGATCCCAGCGGCATCGCTAGCCCAGCCTTCGCCGGGATTAAGGCACGCGCCAAGGTTTCGGCACGCCGCAATCCGCCTTCGTCAAGACTACGGCGAGGCAGGGCGGCGGTCCCAAATAAGGAAGACGGACCTATCCTCAGTCGGATTCATGCAGTTGAACGTAGGGCCGGACCTTGCCTGCCCGCCGTAGCCTCGGCGGAGGCGGGTGTCTGCGCCGTCTTGCGAGGAAAG
>JBGOXZ010000316.1:0-3809 GCA_041479395.1 Opitutaceae bacterium | reverse complement strand
TTCGAGTACCGGCGCGGCTACAAGTTCTCGACCTACGCCACCTGGTGGATCCGCCAGGCCATCACCCGCTCCATCGCCGACCAGGCCCGCACGATCCGCATCCCGGTGCACATGATCGAGACGCTGAACAAGGTCATGCAGGTCCAGAAGCAGCTCCTGCAGGAATACGGGCACGAGCCTACGCCCGAGGAGGTCGCCGAGGAGATGAACCTGCCCGTCGAGCGCGTGCAGCAAATCATGAAGATGGCCCAGCAGCCCATCTCGCTGCAGTCGCCCGTGGGCGACGGGGACGATACGAGCTTCGGCGATTTCATCGAGGACAAGAGCGCCGAGAATCCGTACGACATGACGGCGTTCTCGCTCCTGCGCGAAAAGATCATCGACGTGCTCGACACGCTCACGGAACGCGAGCGCCGCGTTCTCTCGCTGCGCTTCGGCCTCGTGGACGGCTACAGCCGCACGCTCGAGGAGGTCGGCAAGCAGTTCAAGGTCACCCGCGAACGCATCCGCCAGATCGAAGCCAAGGCTCTGCGCAAGATGCGCCACCCCACGCGCATCCGGCAGCTCACCGGCTTTTTCGACGCGGAGCAGCCCGAGACGGCCAACAACCTGCTCAAGAGGGCCATCCGGCCGTCGGATTCGAATCCACCGCAGCCCTAGGCCGCTGCCCGTTTCGCGCTCGCGTCCCGCAGCGGAGCGCGGCGGCCGCTTTATCTCTTTACACCCCTGCTGACCAGCGTAGCTTCATGTCCATGAATTTCGCGGCATTTCCGTTTGCGGCTTTCGGGTTCAGCGGCTCCGAGCTGTTCATTGTTCTGCTGATCGTCCTGGTGCTGTTCGGCGGCGCCAAACTGCCCTCACTCGCCCGCGGTCTCGGCCAGGCCATCCGCGAATTCAAGAAGGCCAGCAGCGAGGATGCCGAGACCAAGCCGGCGGCGGACGCCGATGCGGCCAAGCCGGCCGAATCCAAGAAGCCCGGCGACGGCGCTTCCACCCACGGCGCGAATTGACGCGCCGGTTCGCCACCCACCGGCCCGACGGCGTGGTCGGCTCCGGGATCTTACGGCCGGGGCTTGCGCTCGGCCGCGGCTTCTCAAGACTGCGCCGGAAAGATGAAAACGTCGCGGCGGTTCGCGTGGCTTTTTGTAGGCACAGCGCTAGGGGCCGGCTGGCTGGCAGGCTGCGTCGCCATGGACGGCACGGGCAACCCCCGCGTTCCGGCGCCCGCCTCGTCGGCGTTGCTGCGCTCCGGTGACACCCTGACCGTGGCCCTGCAGGGCATTCCTGACCCCAGCACGCACAATGTGCAGATTGATGAGCAGGGGCTCATCAACCTGCCCTACATCGGCAACGTCGCGGCGTCGGGCCTGACCTCGGCGGAACTCTCCCAGCGCATCCGGCAGACCTACATTGACCGCCATTATTACACCACGGTCGATGTCTCGGTGACCGTCACCGAGCGCTATGTCTACGTGGGCGGCGAAGTGGCGCATCCGGGACGCATCGTGTGGACACCCGACCTCACGCTGGCCAAGGCGGTCCAGGCGGCCGGCGGCTTCACGCTTTACGCCAAGGAGACCCGGGTCACCCTGGTGCGCGACCGTACGGCCTACGAGATCAACGCCGAACTCGCGACACGCAATCCCGAGCAGGACCCGCGTCTCGTGCCGGGCGACTCGATCCAGGTGCCACGTTCGCCGTTCTGACCGCGGTTGTCACGATCCCGCGCCGTCGGACGGAGAGACCCGGGCCCCGCTTCCCCGCGTCCGTTCTCGGGGGAATCTTCCAGCGCGCCAGCGCGCCTGTCTTCCGACCGTCATCCGCGAGGAGTCCCGCTTCGAGGGACGACAAGGCGATCCCGCTTGATTGCCGCGGGCCTCGCGATGACAGACCGCCTGAAGACGCACCGCCGTTCGGACGCGCCCAGCAAAAAGCCCCGCCGGGACGGGCGGGGCTCAGTGGGAAGAAAACGGCGCGGGCTATTACTTTGGCTGCGGGGCGGCGGCAGGTGTCGCCTTGATGTCCAGCAACTCGATGTCGAAAATCAGCGTCGCCCCGGGGGGAATGCTCTGGCTGCCGCTGTCACCGTAGGCGAGATGCGGCGGAATATAGAGGCGGATCTTGCCACCCTGGTTGACCTTCTGCAGGCCTTCGGTCCAGCCGGGGATCACCTGGTTGAGCGCGATTTCGACCGGTTCCTTGCGCTGGACGGAGCTGTCGAAGACCGTGCCATTGAGGAGGGTGCCGGTGTAGTGCACCTTGACGGTGTCGGTGGCCTTCGGATAAGCGCCGGTGCCGGGCTGCACCACCTCGTAGCGCAGGCCGCTCGGCAGCTCGACGACATTCTTGTTGTCCTTGAGCTTATCGAAGAACGCCTTCGCTTCGCCCAGGTTCTGCACGCGCAGCTTCGTGAGATACGCCTCCTGCCTTTTCTGCATGAACGCGTCCATCTGCGGACCGATCTTGTCCATCTCGTACGGAGCGTCCTTGCCGGCGGCCGCCGTGAGCAGTCCCTTCACCACGGCGTCGGTCTGCTCCTTGCTGAACCCGAGCTCGGACAAGCCGAGCCGCTGACCGACGAACCAGCCGAACGACTCGAGAATCTGCGGCTCGGTAAACGTCGGCGCGGCGGGCGCGACGCTGGCCGCAGGCGCGGCCGGGGCGGACGTGCCCGGTTGACCGGGAATGTTGACTTTGACGTCCTGGGCGGAGAGTGCGGCGAACGCGCCGAGGCTCAGCAGGCACGCCGGGATGAGATGGAAACGATTCATGGATGCGATGGTTGATTGCAGGTATGGAAACCGCCGCGGGCGGTTTGTGCCATGGAAAACGCACGGACATGACAGCCTGCCGTGTGAAAAGCAATCCCTTAGCGCACGCCGCCCACCCGGGCGATCGCGGCCACTCCGGCCTTTCGTTTCCCCGGCTTTTCGTGCAAGCTCTTCCGCTTCGTCATTTCAAATCCGCCGCAAGCCCATGCAACCTGAGTATTTTTGGTTCAGTACCGACGGCCAGATCCTCGCCGTCAAAAACAAGGCCGCCGGCACGCTTTCCCTCGTCCTTGCGTTCTGGCCGCGTCATCCCGCCGAACTCGATTTCATCCGCGCGCGCCTGGCCGACATCCATTTCACGGAACGCAGCACCCTGGCCCGCATCGGCATCGAGATGATCACCTCCGGCGTGCCCACGGTGGATCACAACCGCCTCCTTTTCGAAACGGACGCCTTCCTCTTCGACCCCAGTTTTCCCAACGCCGCCTACTGGAAGAAACTCCTCCGCCCCGGCACGCCCGTCGGCCGCCTGTTCTACGCTCCGGAATCGGCCAAGCTTTCCACCAACGAAATCTGGGAGGCGGTGAAGGAAAACCGGCTCAAGCTCCCCAACACCATCTCCATCGACCGGCTCGGGCGCGTCTTTCTCACGCCGCACAAGGTCCGCTACACGCTTAATCCCCGGCTGCAGCGCCCCGAGTTTGAACGCCTGATCAACGGCGACGCCGGCCGCGGCTATCTCGACAAGGTGCAGGTGCGTCAGGACGTCGACATCCTCTCCGTGCCGCCGCGCTCGGGTGTCCTCACCAGCTGCTCGATGTACCTGAAGGAGCATTTCGTCGTGCTCAACCGCGGCGAGGGCAACTTCGGCCTCCACTGCGGGGCCATCCTGCTCGACCCGATCAAGACCTTTGGCACGAACGTCATGCTCGAGATCTACAACAGCGGCGACCAGCCGGTGGTCAACCCCGTGGTCTCGGTCGAGGTCTTCCGCGCGCCCACGTTCGCCGATCCCGAAGTGAAGACGCTCGAGAAAAG
>JBGOXZ010000315.1:0-3811 GCA_041479395.1 Opitutaceae bacterium | reverse complement strand
TGGGTGGGGCCGGCAACACCTCCATCAGCGGCGTCATTGGAACCACCACCGGCACCCTGACCAAGGACGGCGCCGGCATCCTCACCCTTTCTGGCGCCAACACCTATACCGGCGCCACCAACCTCAATGCCGGCACGCTCCGGCTTGGCGCCGATAATGTCCTTTCCAACAGCACGGCGGTGACGGTCGCCAGCGGGGCGACCCTCAACCTTAACAACTACTCCGACACGATCGGCTCGCTCGCCGGCGCCGGCATCATCACCCTCGGCAGCGGCACCCTGACGGTCGGCGCCAACGACACCAGCACGACCTTCTCGGGGAGCTTCACAAGCGGCGATACCGGCACGTTGGCCAAGACTGGCGCCGGCACGCTCACCTTCGGCGCCGGCATGAACCTGTCATCCGGAACCCTGGTGCTCAATGGCGGCACGCTCAACCTCGGCGGCTTCACCAGCACATTCGGCTCCCTCTCGGTCACCGCCAACTCCGTCCTTGATTTTGGCACCAGCGGCGGCTCCGTTTTGAACACCCTGAATTCGTTGTCGGTCAATTCGGGCGTCACCCTCACGATCGCAAATTGGACTGACACGATCGACTACTTCTATTCGCTCACCAATCCGGGCGCGACGAACCTCGGGCGGATCGTCTTCACCGGATTCACGGGGCCTGACACGAAGTGGTTGTCTTACGACCACCAAGTCACGCCGGTGCCGGAGCCTTCCGTCTATGGCGCGGCACTGCTCGGCCTGAGCACCTTGATTGCAGGCTGGCGTCTCCAGCGCCGGCGTACGGCATAGCGCCAGCCGGCCGATCCGGCTGATCAGCCGCCGAGCGGGATGCCGTCGTGGATCGGTCTCCCGCCCACGCCTCACTTGCCGATCCCGAACACCTGGAAGCCGAGCGCCCGCAGCTTCGGCAGGTCGAGAATGTTTCGCCCGTCGAAGATGAATGCCGGCTTGGGCATCGCGGCGAAGATGCGCGCGAAATCGAGCGCTTTGAACTCGTCCCATTCGGTCAACACGGCGATCGCATGCGCCCCTTCGCACGCTTCATAGGCGTTGCCCGCCAGGGTGAGCCGCGTTTCCCCCGCCCCGGCCAGTTCGCGTCGAATATCCTCCGGCGTGACCTTGGGATCATAGACTGACAGCCGGGCGTGCTCGGCAAGGAGGTCGCGGCACACCGCGACGGCCGCCGATTCGCGGACGTCATTCGTGTTCTTCTTGAACGCAAACCCCAGCACGGCGATTTTCTTGTCCGCCACCGTGTTGAACAGCGCCTTCACGATCCGCGCGGTAAACCGCTTCTTCTGGTAATCGTTCATGCGCACCACGTGTTCCCAGTAGGCGGCCACCTCGGTGAGGCCGAAGTGCTCGCAGAGGTAGACGAGGTTCAGGATGTCTTTCTGGAAGCAGGATCCGCCGAAGCCGATGGAGGCCTTCAGGAATTTCGGCCCAATGCGGCTGTCGCGGCCGATCACGTGGGCCACTTCATCGACGTCCGCGCCCGTGGCTTCGCACACTGCCGAGATGGAGTTGATCGAGGAGATGCGCTGCGCCAGGAACGCGTTGGCCACGAGCTTGGAAAGCTCGGACGACCAGAGACTGGTCGTGATGATTCTCTCCCGCGGCACCCAGCAGGCGTAGATGTCCGCCAGTGCCTTCACCGCCGCATCGCCCCCGGGGGTGCGCTCGCCGCCGATCAACACCCGGTCGGGATTCTGCAGGTCAATCACGGCGGTGCCCTCCGCGAGAAACTCGGGATTTGACAAGACCTGGAAGCGGATGCCGCGCGCGTTGGCGGTCAGAATGGCGGAGATCGACTCCGCCGTCCGCACCGGAATGGTCGATTTCTCGACGATGATTTTCGGGGCATTCGCGTGCTCCGCGATGGCGCGGGCCACCGATTCAACATAACTCAGGTCGGCGGCCCGGCCCGCGCCGACGCCGTAGGTCTTGGTCGGCGTGTTCACGCAGACAAAGATCATGTCGGCCCGCTTGATGGCGCCGGCGACGTCCGTGGAAAATGTCAGATTGCGGCCCCGCACCTGCCGGACGATCTCTTCGAGCCCCGGCTCATAGATCGGCAACTGGTCCGAGTTCCAGGCGGCAATCCGGGCCGCATTCATGTCGACGACCGTGGTATCAACGCCGGGGCAGCGCTGGGCGATGATCGCCATGGTCGTCCCTCCGACGTAACCACCACCAATACAGCAGATATTCATAATGCGAGTGTCCGCCTGAAGTTGGCGGTTTGCCGGCCACAATCCAAGACGGATTTTTCTGCCTCAGCCCAAACGCCGCGACCGGTGCGATCACCGGCGACCGAGACGGCAGGGACGAACGGAGCCCCCGCAGATACGGAGGCCAAACCAAAGCGGACCAACCGTCGGCCGACCTACACGAAGACCGCGCGAATCTCCCGATTCGCGCCTTCTCAGCCGAACCGCTCTTCCGCGTCAGGCCGGAGAGGGCGCCGGCGCCGGCGCATCGCCCGGCAGCCGGTCAGGTACGGCCTTCTCCGCGGCCTTCTTGCCCGCGACATTGTCGCCCGGTTTGGCGATGATGGGAGGCAGCACCGGCGAACGGATCTCACCGAACTCGAGGATTTCGCGGACGTGCTTCCCCTCGATGGTCTCATACTGGAGGAGCGCCTCGGCAATCTTGTCGAGTGCCGCGCGCTTCTCGAGGACAATGCTCTTGGCGCGATTGTACTGTTCGTCGATGAGCTTGTGGATTTCGACGTCGATCATCCGCGCGGTCTCCTCGCTGAAACTCTCGCTGCGCGTGATCTCGCGGCCGAGGAAGACGGTGTCATGGTTCTCGCCGTAAGCGACCGGGCCCAGCGGGCTCATGCCCCAGTCGCAGACCATGCTGCGGGCCAGCTTGGTGGCCTGCAGGATGTCGCTCGAGGCGCCGCTGGTGATGTCGCCCAGCACGATTTCCTCCGCAATCCGGCCGCCAAACAGCGTCGCGAGGCGCGCGAGCATGCGGCGCTTCGCATAGTTGTAGATGTCCTTTTTCGGCATGTACATCGTGCTGCCGAGCGAACGGCCGCGCGGGATGATGGTGACCTTGTGGACGGGCAGCTCGCCATCATCAACCACCGCGCCGACCAGGGCGTGGCCGGCCTCGTGGTAGGCGACGATCTTCTTGTCCTCGTCGTCCATGATGCGCCGCCGTTCGCGGCCGAACTGCACCTTCTCGCGCGCGTCCTCGATATCGTGCATGTCGACGCGCTTCTTGTTGCGCCGCGCGGCCAGCAGGGCGGATTCGTTGAGCAGGTTGGCCAGTTCGGCGCCGGAAAGCCCGGGCGTGCCGCGGGCCACGATGCTCAGGTCGACGTCCTCGGCAATGGCCAGTTTCCGCGCATGCACCCGGAGGATCTGCTCGCGGCCCACGAGGTCGGGAAGGTCGATGAAGATCTGGCGGTCAAAGCGGCCCGGCCGCAGCAACGCGCTGTCGAGCACGTCGGGCCGGTTTGTCGCGGCGATGATGATGACCCCTTCGGTGGTGTCGAAGCCGTCCATCTCGGCCAGCAGGGAGTTTAGCGTCTGTTCGCGCTCGTCGTTGCCGCCGCCGAGGCCGGCGCCGCGCTGGCGGCCCACGGCGTCGATTTCATCAATAAAGATGAGACACGGCGCGCTCTTGCGGCCTTGTTCGAACATGTCACGCACCCGGCTGGCGCCGACCCCGACGAACATTTCGACGAAATCCGAGCCGCTGATGGAGAAGAACGGCACCTCGGCCTCTCCCGCGATCGCCTTGGCCAGCAGGGTCTTGCCGGTGCCCGGTGGCCCCACCATTAAGACGCC
>JBGOXZ010000314.1:0-3838 GCA_041479395.1 Opitutaceae bacterium | reverse complement strand
AAGCCCGACCTACAAGAGTCGCATCATGAGTCGCCCTACCGCGCGATCAGCTTCAGGAACTCGTCGTTGGTCTTCGTTTTCGACAGGCGGCCGATCATGGTCTCGGCGGCTTCCTCGATCTTGAGGGGCACCAGCGCGCGACGGAAAAAGTGAATGCCCTCGAGACGCTTGGCGTCGATCAGGAGCTCCTCCTTGCGGGTGCCGGAGGAGTTGATGTTGATCGCCGGCCAGATGCGCATTTCGGCGCACTTGCGGTCGAGCACCATCTCCATGTTGCCGGTGCCCTTGAACTCCTGGAAGATCACCTCGTCCATGCGGCTGCCGGTGTCGACGAGGATCGAGGCGATGATGGTGAGCGAGCCGGCCTCCTCGGTGTTGCGGGCCGCGGCGAACAACTGGCGCGGCTTCTCCAGCGCCCGCACGTCGAGGCCGCCGGAGCCGGTGCGGCCGGAGTTGCGTTGGGTGTTATGCGCCCGGGCGAGACGGGTGAGCGAGTCGAGCAGCAGGACGACGTCCCGGCCGACTTCGACCAGGCGCTTGGCGCGCTCGATGCAGAGATCGGCGATGCGCAGGTGATTTTCGACATTTTCGTCGTTCGACGAGGCCCAGACCTCGGCGGGCACGCTGCGTTTGAAGTCGGTGACTTCCTCGGGGCGCTCGTCGACGAGCAGGATCATGACGTGGCACTCGGGGTGGTTTTCGAGCACGCCGAGCGCGATGTCGCGGAGCAGGGTGGTCTTGCCGGCGCGGGGTGGGGAGACGATCAGGCCGCGGGTGCCCCTGCCGAGGGGGCAGAAGAGGTCCATCGTGCGCGTGGTCATGCGGTGGTCCTTCATCTCGAGCTTCAACTGCTCGTTGGGCGTGATGGTGGTCACCTGCGTGAAGTCGGGCAGGCGGCGGCGCGCATCGATGTCGAGGCCGTCCACCTTCTCGATGAAACGGACCTTCGGGTTGGGGAAGCGGTCGTCCGGCGTGGCCGTGGCGGTAATGACGCTGCCGGTCTTCAGTTTGAAGCGGCGGACTAGTTCGCGCGGAACGAACGGGTCCGTGGGACGGTGTTTGCCGTTGCGGGAGATGTCAAGCAGCGTGCCGGCCTTGTTGCTGTCGAGATCGAGGATGCCCTCGACGCGCAGCACGTTCTCGGGAGGAGGGCCGGCGACGGCCGGCGCCTCCGCTGCGGCCGCGGCGGGCGGCGTTGGATTGTTTTCCATACAAGTGTTCCAAAAAAACCTCCGTCCACTTGAGACCAAGCGAACCTTGGGTTGCGTAAGGAACGATGCGGCGTTCCCAACCCTCAACTCAGGTTACTTGTGACCGATTCAACGATTACCTCAGTTTCTCGTGAGAGCCGGGTGTTCAAGCCCTCGGCCGAGTTCAAAGGCCAAGCAAACCTAGGAAGTTTCGCCGCTTACCGTAGGCTCTATGCGGAGTCTGTCAACGCTCCAGAAAAATTCTGGGCCCGGCAGGCAAAGGAACAGCTCCTGTGGCGGAAGCCTTTCAAATCCGTCCTGCAGTGGAAGCTTCCGCATGCTAAGTGGTTTTCTGGAGGTTACTTAAATCTGGCCGAGAACTGCCTCGATCGCCACCTCGGTACGCATCGCGAGAACAAGGCCGCCATTATTTTCGAGGGCGAGCCCGGCGACATCCAAACCATGACGTATCGGCAGCTGCATCGCGAGGTCTGCAAGTTCGCGAACGTGCTCGAGTCGCTCGGCCTGAAGAAAGGCGACCGCGCCGCCATCTACATGCCGATGGTCCCGGAGGCGGCCGTGGCCATGCTGGCGTGCGCGCGGCTGGGTGTCGTGCACACGGTCATCTTTGGCGGCTTCAGTTCCGAGGCCATCAAGGATCGCGTCAACGACTGCCAGGCCAAGCTGGTGATCACCGCCGACGGCGGCTGGCGCCGCGGTCGTATCATCGAACTCAAGGCGAGCGTCGATCGCGCCCTCCCGAACACCCCCAGCGTCCAGCACGTCATCGTGCTCAAGCGCTGTGGCAACGAGGTCGCCATGGCCGCCGGCCGCGACCTCTGGTGGCACGAGCTCATGGCGGGCGCGTCCGACGTGCACAGGGCGCGGGCCCACGAATCCGAGACGCCGCTCTTCATTCTCTATACCAGTGGATCCACCGGCAAACCCAAGGGCGTGCTCCATACGACTGCCGGCTACCTGCTGGGCGTGACGCTGACCGCCAAATACGTCTTCGACCTGAAGGACACCGACATCTATTGGTGCACCGCGGACATCGGCTGGGTCACGGGGCACAGCTACGTCGTCTATGGTCCGCTGGCCAACGGCGCCACCGTGCTCATGTACGAAGGCGCGCCGAATCATCCGGGGCCCGACCGCTTTTGGGACATTGTCGACCGCCACGGCGTCACGATCTTCTACACCGCGCCCACCGCCATCCGCGCCTTCATGCGCTGGGGCGATGACCACGTGAATCGGCACCACCTGCGCTCGCTGCGCCTGCTCGGCACGGTCGGCGAGCCCATCAATCCCGAGGCCTGGATGTGGTATCATCGCACCATTGGCAAGAAGCGCTGTCCGATCGTCGACACGTGGTGGCAGACCGAGACCGGCGCCATCATGGTCACGCCGCTGCCCGGGGTCACCCCCACCAAGCCCGGCTCGGGCACGCTGCCGTTCTTCGGCATTGTGCCGAAGGTCGTCGACGACGCCGGCAACGAGGTGCCGCGCAACACCGGCGGCCGTTTCGTGCTGACCCGCCCGTGGCCGTCGATGCTGCGCACCCTCTGGGGCGACGACGAGCGCTTCAAGCGCCAGTATTGGAGCGAGCTGCCCGGCATGTATTTCACCGGCGACGGCGCGCGCCAGGACAAGGACGGATATTTCTGGATCATCGGCCGGATCGACGACGTGCTCAATGTGGCCGGCCATCGCATCGGCACGGCCGAGGTGGAAAGCGCGCTCGTGTCGCACCACGCGGTCGCCGAGGCCGCGGTCGTGGGCCGGCCCGACGACCTCAAGGGTCAGGCACTGGTGGCTTTTGTCACGCTCAAGGCGGGCGTCGAGCCCGGCGAGCCGCTTAAGGAGGAGTTGCGCAACCATGTCGCCAAGGAAATCGGCTCGCTGGCCAAGCCCGACACGATCCGCTTCGCCGCGGGCCTGCCCAAGACCCGCTCGGGCAAAATCATGCGCCGCATCCTCAAGGAAATCGCGGCCGGCGGGGACGTGAAGGGCGACACCACCACGCTCGAGGACTTCTCCGTCGTCGCTTCGCTCCAGCAGCAAGAGGAGTGACGGGCCGGCGCAAAGCCGGCTGGGCGGCACGGATCGCGGGAAGGCGACTGACGCGCTTCGACGCGCGGCTCATTGCTTCATCGTCTCGAGCAGCTCCAAGAACGCCGCATTCTTCCGCAGCGTCTTGAACGCCGCCTCCTGTTCCACCCGGGCGGAATCTTTGAAACCCGCGCCGTGCGCCTGCTGCAGGGCGGCCAGCGCTTCCCGCTGGTTGCCAGCCATGGCTTGCGCCCGGGCGAGATCATACCAGGCCTGCGCGCGCCCGGGCCGGAGCGCGATCGACAGTTGCAGCCAGATGATGGCCTGCTGGTACTCATCCTGCGCCAGCAGGGCGCGCGCGTTTTCGCCGGCGGTGATGGCCGCGCCCTGCAGCACTTGGCGCGTCAATCGCCGGTCCGCCGAGTCTTGCGGGGCGTCGGCTTGCTTCTGCCAATCGGCGACCGTGGCGCGCAGGCGGTCGAGTTCGTGGTCCTCGGCGACCGCCAGCAGCCTTTCGTTCATGTCGAGCCGGCGTTGTTCCAGTGACCGCTCCTGCTTGATCCATTGGTGAACCTCGCGGCTGCGGGCCAGCTCTT
>JBGOXZ010000313.1:0-3846 GCA_041479395.1 Opitutaceae bacterium | reverse complement strand
GGCCGTAATATTCGAAGCCGTCGATGCCGAGAAGTTCGTCTGGCAGGTTCGTGAACGCGAAGGAGCGCATCGGGAAGACGCCTTGGAACGCGATGTTGTGAATGGTGAACACCGTCTTCATCGCGAGGGAGAGCCCGCTGCGGCGCTCCTCGTAGCGCAGGAGCACCGGCAGCAGCGCGGCCTGCCAGTCGTGGCCGTGCACGACATCGGCGCGCATCTCGGCGATGCGCATGACCTCCACCACGGCTTTGCAGAAAAAGATGAAGCGGGCGTCGTTGTCCTCATAATCGCGCTCGCCGTCGCCATAGGGGAGCCGGCGGTCGAAAAACTCCTCGCGCCCGATGAAATAGACCGTCAGGCCCTTTTTGACCGGCAGCACGCGCACGTCGCCGGTGTAGATCCGGTCCCCCATCTCAATCCGCAGACCCAGGCGCCGGTCGGTATGCGCCACGTCCTTGTGCTCCAACGCCGCGCGATAACCCGGCACGAAAACCGCCACGTCGTGACCCTTGTCGGCCAGCGTGGCGGCGAGCGAACCGACGGCATCGGCCAGGCCGCCGGTCTTCACATACGGGTACAGCTCGCTGGCGGCGTGCACGATCTTCATGACGGAAATCCAAGGTGTGTCTCCGCAACCCACTATTCAGGCATTTGTCATGCTGAGCCCGGCGACCTGTCCGCCGTAGCCTTGGCGAAGGAGGAAGCATCCTGCAAACTGCCGCAGCGGGCTCCAATGATGGCTGGCGGTCGGCATGCGGCCTTGGTACTTCACTTCGTTCAGAATGACAATTCGGGTTTGCAGGCACACCCTAGTCGTCCCGGTTGGTTCAAGCCAGCCGAAAGGTGCGCTCGGAGCGGCTCCCCGGGCTCCGCATCGCTTTTGCAATTAATCGTTTGCGGCAACCGCCAAAGCCGGCAATGTCTGGCTGGATCCTTTGCTGCGTTCAGGCTGACCGCAGACCGGGCGAGAGCTCTTCCGATGAGTGAGACTCACAGCCCCGTTTTGGTTTTGGGTCTGGCAAGGGCAGACTAACGCACTCATCCAATTTCATTTCTCCATGCAGCTACGCGAACGCCTTCTGGCCCTGCTCCGCGCTTCCGGCTACGTGCCGCTAAGCGAAACCGAAATCGCCCGCGCACTCGGCCTCGGCAAGAATGAGCGTGACTCGCTCGCCTTCGAGGTCCGCCGCTTGCTGGCCGCCGGCGAGGTCGTCCGCATCAAGCAGGACCAGCTCTGCCTGCCGCAGGACGCCGACTTGGTCACGGGCCGCATCCAGTTCCGCCAGGCCGGTTCCGCCTACGTCATTCCCGAGAAGCGCGCCGGCGAACCCGAGAAGCCCGACATTCAGATCGCCGCCGAGGACACCGGCGTGGCCATGCACGGTGACAAGGTGGTGGTGCGGCTCAGCGACCAACTCACCCGCCCGCGCGGTAACCGCCCCGGCGGCGAGCCGACCGGCCGCGTCATCCGCATCCTCGAGCGCGAACACGAGACACTCACCGGCAATCTCCAGCGCACCAAACTCTTCTTCTACGTCGTCCCCGACGACCCGCGCTTCATCCACGACATCTACGTGCCCGATCCGGCCAAATCCGGGGTGCGCCCGGTTCCGGCGGTCGGCGACAAGGTCGTGGTCAAGCTGCGCGAGTGGAAGCAGCGCCACGTCAACCCCGAGGGCGAGATCGTGGCGCGCCTCGGCCGCACCCACGAGCCGCGCGCCGAGCTCGCGGCGATCTACCACAAGTACCGCCTTGCGCCCGAGTTTCCCGACGACGTGCTGCGCGAGGCCGCCGCGCTGCCCGCCCGGGTGAGCCCGGCCGAGCTGGCCGGGCGGCTGGATTACCGGAACGTGCCCACGTTCACCATCGACCCGGACGACGCGAAGGATTTCGACGACGCGCTCTCCGTCGAGACCCTGCCCGATGGTGAGGTGCGCGTGGGCGTGCACATCGCCGACGTCAGCAGCTATGTAAGACCCGGCACCGTGCTCGACCGCGAGGCGCAGCGCCGCGGCAATTCCACCTACCTCGTCGGCGCGGTCGTGCCGATGCTGCCGGAAAAGCTGTCCAACGGCCTGTGCAGCCTCGTCGAGGGCGAGGACCGGCTCACGAAGGCGGTGCTCCTCACTTTCCACAAGGGCCGGCTGCGGACGACCGACTTCACCAACACCGTCATTCGCAGCCGCAAACGGCTCACCTATCGCCAGGCCTATGCGTTCCTCAAGGAAGACAACCTCGACCACATCCGCCGCCTGCCGCTGCCGCCCGCGCACCAGACCGGCGCGACCGGCCGCGCCTTGTCCGCCCTGGCACGGCATGAACTCGCCGACCTGCAGCGCTGGATCCGCCAGCTCTGGGACCTGGCCGGCCGCCTGCGCCGCGAACGCATGCGGAACGGCAGCCTCGATCTCGACATGCCCGAGGTGAAGATCTTCGTCGACGAGCAGGGCTACGCCGACCGCCTCGAACGCATCGAGCAGGACGAGAGCCACCAGCTCATCGAGGAGTTCATGCTCGCGGCCAACGAGGCGATCGCCCGCGTGACCAAGCAGCATCACCTGCCCTCGCTGTACCGCGTGCACGACGATCCGGACGAGGAGAAGCTGCAGGAGTACCGCCAGCTGCTCGCGACGTTCGGCGTCAGCGTCGGCGACCTCACCCAGCGCACCGAGGTCATGCGCCTGCTCACCATCCTCAAGTCGCACCCGCAGGGTTACACGCTGCGCACGCAGCTCCTGCGCAGCCTCCGGAAGGCCGTCTACCGCGCCACGCCCGACGGCCATTACGGCCTGGCCAAGCAGGACTACACGCACTTCACCTCGCCCATCCGCCGCTACGCCGATCTCGTCGTGCACCGCGTGTTTGACCAGTATCTGATCAAGCACCTCGGCCGGCCCGCGCCGCGGGGCCATGCGCACGGCTACAACGCCGCGCGCATGGAGAGCCTGGCCGAGCATCTCAGTCTCACCGAGCAGAACAGCATGGAGGCCGAGCGCGAGTCGCAGAAGGTGAAGCTGCTCGAGTTCTTCGAGCGCGAGGTGGCAAGGAAGAAAAAGACCGTCTTCGCCGCGGTCATCACCGACGTGCGGAACCACGGGATGTTCGTCGAGCTGCCCGACGCGATGACCTTCGGGCTCGTGCACCTCTCGACGCTGCGCGACGACCTCTACCTGCTGAACAACGCCGGCACGGCGCTCATCGGCCGCCGCACCCGGCGCCGCCTCGACGTTGGTCAGAAAGTCCAGGTCATCACCGAGCGCGTCGACCGCTTCAAACGCCAGATCGACTTCCGGCTCGCGATTTGAATCACAGCGGACTTGGGGTGGCTTCGTCGAAATCAAAGGAATGGCAGGACGCGACACAGGGCGCACCGAGTGCAACTGAGGTTGCGACGGGGTTCTCTGTGCTCTCCTTCGGACTCTGTGTCCTCTGTGTCCCACCAGGGATGCGGCAGCAAAGCGACCGCACAGGTTGGCGCAAACATCTCCTGTTTGCATAAGGCTGCCCGCCTTTGCCACCGGAGTCACGGTGCGGCGCGCCGCGGCCGCGCTGACGATGGTTTCCCCCGGCGTCAGACCAAAACCCTGCCGCCAAGGCTGGTTCAGCGATCCGCGCGCAGCAATGCGCCGATTTCGCGCAAGCGATCCAGCTGCGGGCCGGAGATCAGGCCGTCGCGATCCGGTGGCACGTTCAGCAGATAGTTTGCGTGCCGCGCATTGCAGAGCCGCAGCCTCGCCACCACCTCCTCGGCGGTCTGCAGGTCCGACGATTGCCGGACTTCGCGCCAAAACCAGCGCGCGCCGGTCTGGATCGTATCGCACACTTCGGCGGGCAACACATTGTCCT
>JBGOXZ010000312.1:0-3910 GCA_041479395.1 Opitutaceae bacterium | reverse complement strand
CGCGGCGCCGTTCGGGAGGATCAGCACGGACGCGATGAGCAGACTGGCGAGCAAGCTGGGAACCCGTGAATGGGAGTGCATGCTAATGAGAGTGAAGGCCAATGATCAGGAAACATCGGCGAATGCCAGATTCTTTTTGCGCGCAGACGGTGAGCCGCGGCGGAGCGCCATCGCTCCGCGATGGCGCCATGCGAACCACGTCGGTGCCGGATCGCCGGCTCAGGCTTCTTGGAGCGTGAACGCCTGCTCGGTTTGCGTCCGCTCGATCGTCAGGTCGGCCAGCAGGGTCTGGTTGGGACGCCAGAAGCTCTGGCCTGAAGCGAGGTCGACGGCCAGCTCGCTGATGTCGTTGTAGTTTTGCCCGGCCGTGAAGCCGATCAATTTGCTCAGCGGAGCCGCCGACAGGCTGAACATGAGTTTTTCCCCGTCGGCCAGCGCCTTGTCCAGGTCGGTGAGATCAAAAATCAGCGAGCGGTAGCTGTGATCGCTGCCGTAGACGTGCACGTCCTCGAGGATCTCGGCGTGGACTTGCACCATGAGGTCGTCGATTTTGTTGGCATCCGCCGGTCGCTGCGGACGCTCATAGAACTCGAGAAAATAGTCGGCGACCGGATAGCCCAGATCGTCCGTCACGCGCGCGACGAGATTCTGGTAGGTATGGTAGATATCCTTGGTGGGTTTCGCGGGGAGCGTGGCCGCGGTGCGTTGGTCGCAATCCGCGGAGTAGGCGGCATAATCCGCCACCGAGGCGAGCTGGAGGAAACGCACGATGGAATCACCGAGGCTGGCGTCGCCCTGGTCGGGTCGGGTGATGCTCGCGTGGTCGCGGTCGCGGAAAACGCCGAAGGCGATGGACTGGGCGGTGCAGGGCCAGGGGGAAACGTCCGCCGGCTGGTCCTGGCGGTGAAAGCGAATGCTCGTGCCCGCCGTGTTCAGGTTGGCGGTGCAGACGTAGACGGTCCCGTCGCCGCCGTTTTTGTCGACGAGCTTGCGCAGACCCGACTGATAGGGCCGGGAGCCGACGAGGACCGCGGCTTTGCACACATCAGGCCGATAAAAGGAGTTGGGCCCGAAGAGATCGCGCCGGGCTAGATTCCACGTGTACGGCGAGGCGAGCTCGAGGCTGTCCAACACCTTCGTGCCGGATTCGAAGCCGGTGGCCCAGCCCTTGACGATGCGTCCGACCATGGTCTTGCCGAGGTGCCCAAGCGGGGAGCCGAAATTCGCCGGCGCGAGCATCAGGTAGTGGTTGACCGGGCAGGGCCGCCCGGCCTCGAGATAAAAGCGCGTCATCCATTCGCGGGCGACGAGGCTGCCGGTGGAATGCACGACCAGGTCGATGCCGCCGTTCTGGACGACCGGCAGGGCTTCCCGTGCCACCGCCGCTTCGAAGGCTTTCGCCAGGTCGGGAATCGTGATGGTGTCCTCCAGCGTGATGTAGTTGCCGAGGTAGATCGGGACGACCGTGAAGCCCTTGGCCTTCAGAAACTGGGCGAGGGGTTGGAAGGAGCTGCTGGTGTCGCTGTAGCCGTGGAGGATGACGACCGGGGTGGGCATTGGGGTTTGAGTTGGGAGGAATCTAGCCCACGCGGTGCGAATCGTCAACGGATGGAAGCCCGGGGTGGCGGGTCAAGGTGGTTGGATTGAACCGCGGGCGCAGGCCGGGGTATGTCCCCGGCAGGATGACACCCATTACCATCGATGGCGCGCGCGGAGCCGGGCCCGCGCAGATCGGTCCGCCCCCGCAGCGCGCCGATCAATCTGCAACTTTCCGGACGCCATGTGTGTTGTGAGGGGTGACGGCCATCCGGCCGGGCAGAAACACTCAAACCATCCTCCCACCATGAATCGCATACTTCGCACCTCCGCTGCCGTGGCCGCGCTCGCTTGCGCGTCCGCTGCGGTTACTTTTGCCGCCGTCGAGTCTGCCAGCCCGGTCGCCGGGTCCGCCGGCGGCTATGTCGATTTCGGCAAGCTCGTGCCCTCGGCCGAGGGGAAATTCGTCGAAATCAATCTCTCCCCGGGCCTCCTCAAGTTTGCCGCCACGTGCGTGGCCAAACAGGAACCCCAGGTCTCCGAGGTGCTCGGCAACCTCAAGCACGTGCGCGTCAACGTGATCGAACTGAGCGATCGCAACCGCGAGCAGACCATCGAGCGCGTGAAGGCGGTCCGCCAGGAACTCGAGGCCCAGGGCTGGACCCCGATGGTCAACGTCCGCGAGCAACCCAAGGGCGATGACGTCCAGATTTTTGCCAAAATGCGGGGCGAGGAAGCCATTGAGGGTCTCGTCGTCACCGTGATCAGCGGCAACCGCGAGGTCGTGCTGGTCAACATCGTAGGCGACATCAAGCCCGAGCAGATCGCCACCCTGGCGGAGCGCTTCAATATTGATCCGCTCAAGAAGGTCGATTTCGCCAAAACGGGACACTCTTGACCGATGAATCACCGCGGGAGCGCACCGGCCCCCGGTCCGGTGCCTCCAGCGAAGGAAGACGAGAATCCGGCAACCCGGCACCGGAGACCGGGTCCTCCAATTCTCTCCGCGCGTCACCTTCAATCCCTCCCTGCTTCGTGTCATGAACAATATCGTTCCGCCGAAACGGCACCGCGTCTGGCCATGGATCCTCGGAATCGTCCTGACTCCCTTTGTGGTGTTGGGCATCATGATCGCGAGCGCGATCCGGCTCAATGGCGATGCCGCCGCGCTCCGCGAGCAGATCATGGCCGCCACCGGCGACCACTGGCATGCCAAGATCCAGCTGAGCATCAATCCGGCCGTGGTGTGTCTCGCGCGCACCGTGATCTCGTTCATCCCTGACGTTCCGCCGGAGGCCCGGGAGGCATTGCGCGCCGTGCGCTCCGCCTGCGTGGGCGTCTATGAGCGGAACGAAACGACCGGCGAGGGCCGCCGCGATCAGCTCATCGCCGAGACGGACAAGGCGATGGCGCACCGCGGGTGGGTGCGCGTCGTGGGTGTGGTCGACGACAAGGATACCGTCCTCATTTATCTGCCGGACGGTCGAGGGTCCGCCAAGCCGTCGCGCGTCTGCCTTGCGGTGTGCAGCGGGCGTGAACTGGTCGTCGTGGCCGCCGGTTTTGATGCCGACACCCTGGCGCGGTTGGTGACCCGGGAAATTGGCGCGGGGAAGTTTGCCAAGCTGTAGGCGTCGCGAGCGCGCCCGTGGGCGGCCGACGGGTCAGCCAACAAAAGATTGTTTGCCGTGGCGAAAAGGGGGACAAGAGAGGCCGGCTGGACCAGCCCAGCCGTCTCCCGTGAAGCCCGCTTTGCCGACCATCGTTCATCTCGACGCCGATGCGTTCTTCGTCTCGGTCGAGCAGGCGTTGGATCCGTCACTCCGCGGGAAGAAGGTGGCGGTGGGCGGACGGGAGCGGGGCATCATCTCGTCCGCCAGCTACGAGGCGCGGGCGTGCGGCGTCTACACACCGATGCCGACCGCGCGGGCGCTGCAGGTGTGCCCGGATCTCATCCTGGTGGATCATGCCTCCGGCCGTTACGGGGAGTACTCGCGGCGCTTGTTCGATCTGTGCGAGGCGCTGACGCCGGTGGTGGAGCGGCGCTCGATCGACGAGGGCTTCCTTGACCTGGGCCCCTGCGGATTCAAGGCGCCGGCGGAAGTTGAGGCCGCGGTGCGCGCGCTGCAGGACCGCATCGGGCGGGAGTTGCGGATCACCGTCTCGTTCGGGCTGGCAGTCAACAAGCTGGTTGCCGCTATCGCCAGCAAGCTGCGCAAGCCGCGCGGCTTCGTCGTCGTGCCGCCGGGCACGGAGGCGGAGTTTCTCGCCCCGCTCGAAATCGGGCGCCTCCCCGGCATCGGGGTCAAAACCGAGGCGGCCCTCAAGGCCCGCGGCATCCGGCGGGTGGGCGATCTGCTGGCCCGTTCCGCGGATG
>JBGOXZ010000311.1:0-3924 GCA_041479395.1 Opitutaceae bacterium | reverse complement strand
GCGAGGGTGCACCGGTTGAGCAGATTGTCGTTCAGGGAAACGCAGATGGTGTTGAACGCGCCGCTGACGTTCGCGCTGATGCGCTTGGTCTGTTTCGACGCGTCGAATTCGTAGACGTTGTCCGCCGGCACGCCGTTGGCGCGCGCCATCGAAAGGATGGAATCCCGCACCCGCGCGTCGGTGAGGGGCCGGTAGGTGTTGAACAGCGGCGCGACAAACACCGGCGCAATGACCAGGAGGAAAAACAGGAGGAACGGCGCGGCCACGGCGCCCGCCACCCACCAGCGCCGGGGAAAGCGGTGAATGCCGACGTAAAGCAACGAGCCGACGAGACTGAAAATGATCAGGTTGACGACAAGATTCTTGATGCTCTCGCCGAACCAGCCGCCGAGGCTGAGATTGGACAAACCGTAGGCGTGCTCGCGGATGAAGTCCGCATAGAGATCCCACGGCAGGTTTAACCCCCACATCAGCGGCACAAACATGGTGAGGAAGAGCAGCCCCTGAACGTAACGGCGGCGACAGGCGCGCTCCGCCCAATCGCGGAGCCTTTGGGCGACTCCGAACCTTAACAGCGCCCAAGCGAGAACCAGCGTGATCAGCAGATCCCACAGGTGCAGCCAGTAGCCGCCCTCGAAGTAGGCGTTGGAGCGGGCTCGCTGGGCGGCGGGCAGCGTGGCGAGGAGCGCCTCGGTCTCGGCCACCGGATCAAACCCGGACGCGACCGCCGCGCGGGCGGCAACCGCCCCGGCAAGGAACAGCACAAACCACGTCAGCGGCTTCCATGGACCAATGCGGGAGAAGTGGAGCATGTCGCGTTTAAGCGCAGCCCTCCGTGCAGCGCAAATCCGAAGCGCGCCCGGTCCACTGCGCCGAACCGCGTGCCGGCGTGGCTGCGGCGGGAGTCACGGCCCGGCGAATCCAGCGACGCTGCCCTCGGGAAAAGTCAGCATCGCCAGCCAGTCCCGAACGATCTAGCCTCGCCGGCATCATCCCATGTCCGCCGCGCCACACCACCCGCGAATCCTCGTCGTCGACGATGATGCCACCATTTGCGCCATCTTGGTGGCGGCGTTGAGGCGCGGGAATTACACTGCCGTCCAGGTCGCGTCGGGTGGCATGGCCGCCCAGGAGATCCTGAAGGCCGGTGGCGTCGATCTGGTGATCACGGACATTTCCATGCCCGATCTGGATGGCTTGGCGCTAATCCAGTGGGGCCTCGCAACCTGTCCGGGACCGGCGTGGATCATCCTCTCCGGCGAGGCCACGTTCAAGAACGCGGCCCAAGCGGTGAAACTCGGCGCCTTCGATTTCATCGCCAAACCCCTGACGGACCCAGACTCCTTCCTCGTCTCGGTACGCAATGCACTGCGGCAAAAGCAGCTGCTGGCTGACCAGGCACGACTCACGGACGAGCTCGCCGGCCAGGTCGCCAAGCTCGAGCAAAGCCTTGATCTCCTTTCTGCGCAGGCCCAAATCATCCAACTCGATCTTCACCGCGCGGAGTTGATCCAGCGCGCCCTGCTGCCCGACCAACCGCCCAAGCTGGGCCGGTTTGCGTTCAACGCGTTGTATCGCCCGAGCCACGAGGTGGGTGGCGATCTGTACGACGTGCTGCCGGTCGATGACCGACGCTGGGCCTTCTATGTCGCCGACGCCGCGGGCCACGGCATCAGCGCGGCAATGGTGGCGGTCTTGTTCAAATTGAGCCTCCTGGTGCGCGACGGGCGAACCGGAGCGCCCATTCCGCCCGCGGAGAGCCTGGCCGCAGTCAACGCGCGGCTGTTCCGTCAATGCGCCGCGCCCGGTCTGTTCATTACCGCGGCCCTGTGTGTGCTGGATGTTGCCTCCGGCGAACTGGCCGTGGCCTCGGGCGGGCACACCCCGCTCCTGCTCCAGCGCGCCTCCGGCGAAATTGAGTTGATTCCCCGCACGGGCCCCGCCCTCGGTCTGGCCGAGCGCGAGGCGTTCGGCACCTTCGCGACCCGCCTCGGGCCGGGTGACCGCCTGTTGCTGTACACCGACGGTCTCACCGACCCTCACCAGACGAGCCGCGGTTTCTCCCCGCCTGAACTGGGTGCACTGCTCGCGACCCCCGCTGACAGACCCCAAGCCCGGCTCGACCGCCTGGCCGCCGAAGCCTTCCGCCGCGCCGGGGCGCCTGTCCTCGAGGACGACCTCACTCTAGTGCTCGTCTCCGAGGGGATGACGGGCTCCGAGCTCGACCACGGCGTCCCGCGCCCCCCTGCCGCGCTCCGGGAGATGCCGACACGATCCGCGGACACCGGGCTGGCAGGCAACGTGATTGCCCATCAGGGCGACGTGACCTTTCTTGGCCTGGCAGAGCGCTGCGTCTGGACGCAGGTCGCCGCCTTTCACGATGTCTGCGCGACGGAATTGCAGAGCGGGCGCTCCGTGATCGTGGATCTGGGCGGCTGCGAATACATGGACAGCACATTTCTCGGCACGCTCCACGAGCTGGCGACCATGGGCGGCGGCTCGACGGGCGCATTGATTTTTCAACGCATGTCGCCTGCCCTGAGAAAACTGTGTGATGAGCTCGGTCTGAAGCGCGTTCTCGGCCTGGTTGCCCCCGTGGCGCGGCCGTTGCCGGCGGATTTTTCCCCGCTGGCTCCGCTGCCGGCATCCAGTCGTCGCCGACGGGAGCGCATGCTGGCCGCCCACGAACTGCTCGCCGCGCTGAGCGACGACAACCGCAAGCGGTTTTCCGGCGTGATCGAGGAGTTGCACCGCAACTGCGCCGCCAGTCGCGATGCTTAGCCGGACCCATGCAATTGTAGGAGCGAGCTTCCGCCTTCGCATAGAGCTTCGGCGGACAGGTGCTCGCGACGCGTCCTCCGTAGCCTCGGCGAAGGAGGATGCAGAGGAGAAATCGCCTGCGAGCAGGCTCCTACAGTGCTCACCAATCGGTTGGGCGGAGAAATGGAGCGAATCATGGTTTGATTGCATGATTCCGTATTGGCTTAGACGCGGGCCCGCGGCGGCCACAAAGAACCGGCAGTCCCGGTTTTCCCCGGCTGACTGCAAGTCGGACGCGGCACGCCTCAACCTTCCCGGCCAGGCGCGCGATCCGGGCCGCGGGTTCAGGCGGCGTCCTTCTTCTCCGCCTTGGCGGCCTTCTTCAGCACCGGGCGACGGCGGCCCTTGACCACGCCCTCGTCGATCACGACCTCGATCACATCCTCGCGCTGCGGCAGATCGAACATCACCTCCAGCATGAGATTCTCCATGATGGAGCGCAGGGCGCGCGCGCCGGTCTTCAGCTCGATGGCCTTGGCGGCGATGGCGTGCACCGCGTCGCGTGTGAAGCGGAGTTGAACGCCGTCCATGGCGAAAAGCTTCGAGTATTGCTTCACCGTGGCGTTCTTCGTCCGGAGCAGGATGCGCACCAGGTCGGCCTCGGTGAGCGGATCCAGCACCGACACAATCGGCAGGCGTCCGACGAACTCGGGGATCATGCCGTAGCGCACGAGGTCCTCCGGCGCGATCATCTGCATCATCTCCTCCGGCGTGAGATTGTGGTCGGCCGGGTTGACGTGGAACCCGAGCGAGCGGGAGCCGAGGCGCTTCTTCACGAACTGCTCGAGCCCGATGAAGGCGCCGCCGCAGATGAAGAGGATGTTGGACGTGTTGACCTGGATATATTCCTGGTTCGGGTGCTTACGGCCGCCCTGCGGTGGAACGTTGCACACCGTGCCTTCGAGAATCTTGAGCAACGCCTGCTGCACGCCCTCGCCCGACACATCGCGGGTGATGGACACGTTCTCGGTGGTTCGGCGGATCTTGTCGATCTCGTCGATGTAGATGATGCCGCACTCGGCCTTCTTGACGTCGTAGTTGGCGGCCTGCAGGAGGCGCAGCACCACATTCTCCACGTCCTCGCCCACGTAGCCGGCCTCGGTG
>JBGOXZ010000310.1:0-3939 GCA_041479395.1 Opitutaceae bacterium | reverse complement strand
GATACTGGGTGTTCAGGCCGAGGTTGCCGACCACGTAGTCAATCCGGCCATCGCCATTGAAATCCGCCGCGGCGATCGACGTCCACCAACCGGTGCCGGCAGCGGCAAAGCCCGCCCGCTCGGTCCAGTCTTCGAAGCCCTTGCCCTGGTTGTTGTGAAAACACTTCACGTTGCCCCAGTCGAGCGTCAGCAGCAGATCCGGCCAGCCGTCGCCATCCACGTCGCTCCACAAGGCGGAGGTCACCATGCCGACTTCGCGCAACCCCGGCGCCAGCACGTCGGTCACATCCTCGAATCTGCCACCGCGGTTGGCGAGCAGCGCACTCGGCGGCGGCAGCGGGTACTGGCCGGGCAGCACGCGCCCGCCAATGAACAGGTCGAGCCGGCCGTCGTGATCGAAGTCGGCCGCCGCCACCGCGCCCGCGCTGATCGACAGCGGCGGCAAGGCGTCCGCCGGGGCCGGCCGGAAGCCGCCATGGCCGTCATTCAGGAACAATCTTGTTTGATACTCTGGCACGCCGGCCGGCAGACTGTTGCCGCCTTTGGTCACCAGCAGGTCTTCTTTCCCATCACCATCGGCATCGAACAAGAGCACGGGCCCGTCATTGACCTCGGCGCCACTCGCGAGCGCCGGGGCATCGCCACCCGTGAATTGCCCCGAGGCCGCGCCACGGAGGATGCGCAGGGGATCCAAGGTCGTGCCGCCCACCACCACCGCATCCCGGCCGCTGCCATCGACCTCCCCGACCGCCAGGGCGGGGCCGCGACGGTTGAGACGCACGGGGACCAGCCGTTGCAGGGAGGATTCGTCCACCGGCTCTTCGCGCGATCGCAGTGCCAGACCGGTCTTCTCGCTCACGTCGACGAATTGTCCGCGCGACAGTGGGTTCTCTTCAGTGGACAGCTCCGGAGCAGGACTCGAGGGCTCCGTGACGGTGAACCGCCGGTCGACGGGCAGGTTCTCAAACGTCTGCACGTGCCCGCTGGGCCAGGTCACGGTCAGGCGTTTGATGGTCGCGTCCGCGCCGAGGCCAAAATGAACCGCCGGCTCGCTGCTGGACGAATAGCCACGGGCCAGCCAGAGCTGGCGCACCTGCACGCCCATGGCGCTTTCGATCCTCACCGTTGCGCCCACGCCGAAACGGTTGGAGACGGTCCCCCGCAGATCGATCATCACGCGGTGGCCGGTGTCGTTGTCGTTGCGGAAAACGCTGACCCCGCTCTGAAAGTTGGCGTAGACGAGGTCGAGATTGCCGTCGCCGCCCAGGTCGCCGAAAGCGGTGCCGAAACTCACGCCCTTCTGGTCGAGGCCCCAGGCGGCACCGACGTTTTCAAACTGCAGGTCGCCGAGGTTGCGAAAGGCGAGATGGGTTTCGACCAGAACGGGGCTGTCGTACATGATGCGGTTGCGCTCGGCCAGGCTTCCCGCGCTCATCATGCGCGAGTAGACGTCGGGGTTGGGATCCCGGTTGAAGCCGTTGGTCACGAAGAGGTCGAGGCGCCCGTCGTTGTCCAGGTCTTCGAGGCGCGGCGACCACGTCCAGTCGGTGTGGGCAATGCCGGCAAGGTACGCTGCTTCGAGACAGCGGCCCATGCCGGTGTTCAGGTAGAGGGCGCTGCGGTGGTACTTCGGCGCCGCGGTGAAACTGTCCAGCTCCACGGCTCTCTCGCGCGCTTGGGCAATGGAGTTTTGGTCCTTCTGGTGGGTCGTCGTGGCCATGTCGGCGACGAGAAAGTCGATGAGTCCGTCGTTGTTCACGTCGCCCAAGTCCGAGCCCATCGAGTAAAACGACGTGTGCGGCAGGACGCGATCGACCACGTCGGTGAACGTCCCGTCCCGGTTGTTGTGGTAGAGTCTGTCGGGAACGCCGTAGTCGTTCGCCACGTAAAGATCGGGCCAGCCGTCGTTGTCATAGTCCCACCAGGTGGCGGAATGGCTCGCCCCTTCGCCGCTGATGCCCGCACGATCGGTCACATCGGTAAACGTCCCGTCGCGATTGTTGTGAAAAAGATAACCGCGCTGGCCGTTCGGATGCTTGGCGTTGTCCAGCAAGTTGGTCGTAATGTAGACATCGAGCCAGCCGTCGCGGTCGTAGTCGCAAAAGGCCGCCATGACGGACGCATCCTTCACATCGAGCCCATAGGCGTGGGCCATCTCCTTGAACGTTCCATCGCCCTGGTTGATGTAGAGGAGATTCGGGGCATTGAATCGGCATACATAGATGTCCAGCCGGCCATCGTTGTTCACGTCGACAAACGTGACCCCATGCTTCCAGATGCCGGCCGCCGCGCCCTTGTCTCCGACCCCGGCCTTCTCCGTCACGTCTTCGAACTTGAAGTCGCCGAGATTGCGAAAGAGTCGGCAGCTCTCGGTCTTGCTCACGACAAAAACGTCGGGCCGGCCGTCGCCGTCATAGTCCCCGATGGCCACCCCGGTGCCAATCGATCCGCCCTCGAATTCCTGATAGAGATCTCCCCACATCCTGGGGTCGTTGTAGCGATTTTCCGTGCGCACGCCGGTCGCTTCAGGCGGGAGCTGGACGAACATGGTTTTCCCGCGCGGGAAGAGGTGCCGTGCGAGCGGCCTTTCCGTGATGCTGCCCGCGGAATCCGCGGCTCGGACGGCCGCACCGGCGAACAGCACTCCTGCCAGCAGGCCGCCGCGCACGACAGAGGCAACGGCACTCCCTGCCCTCTGACGATTCAGGTTTTCGATGGCAAACATGGGGGATGACAACGACGGAACATTGCGCCGCTTACGAGTCAGAAGCGGAGATCACCAGGGAGGTTGACCGCGCCGGAACCTCGTGCAGCGTGCTGATTCCCGACGGCCAGCGCACGCGGATTTTCCTCGGCGGATTGGCGTCGGGAAAGCCGAAGAAACCAGCCGCCGCGGACTGGCTGTAGTAGCCGGAGCCGGCGTAAACCTCACTGGTTTGCGTCGAGCCGTCGGCGAGCTCCACGGTGATAAGCGCTCCTACCGCCGTAGGATTGCCGGCGGGGCCGCGCAGAACGATGCGCAGCGGATTGTGGCCGGGCACGCCGTTGTTGCGGAATGCCAGCGTGGTATGGTTATTCCGGGAGACCAGAAAATCCGGCCAGCCGTCCTCGTCGATATTCATCACGACCAGTGCCTTGGCATCGCCCGGCACGAGCAGGCCGCTCCCGGCCACCGGCACCGGGGTAAAGTGGCCGTGGCCATCGCCGCGCAGCAACTGACTGAGTCCACTGTCGAAGTGGCCCACCACGGGGATCGGTGCGTAGGAGTTTTGCACGGCAAAGACGTCGGCGCGGCCATCGCCGTCAAAATCCCCGGCGACCATGCCTTGCAGGGACGAGATTTGCACAAGGCGGGGCAGCGGTTCGAATCGGTAGGTGCCGTCGGGCTGGCTGAGGAACACGCCGCTGCGCAATTCCGTGGCCGCGAAGCGCTGCGCCGCAGCCAGTTTGTCCTCGCCCAAGATCTCACTCAAGGTGGCTCGGTCGTACGCAGCGGCTCGGGGAAAGCGTTTCAGGATCGCGGGGATCGCGGCGCCGAGAGCCCGGCGGGGGCGCCAGGGATAGAGCGTCTCCCCTTCGTAATGACCCTCGATGAGCTGCGTCGAGCCGTCGCCCGTGAAGTCGCCCGAGAACAGCAAAGCCGGATGCGCGGGGTCGGCGTGGTATTGGGTGTTGAGGCCAACGTTGCCGACCACGTAGTCGATCCGCCCGTCGCCATTGAAGTCCGCCGCAGCAATTGAGTTCCACCAGCCGGTGCCGGCGGCGACAAAGCCCGTCCGCTCCGTCCAGTCCTCGAAACCCCGGCCCTGGTCGTTGTGAAAACACTTCACGTTGCCCCACTCGAGCGTCAGTAGCAGATCCGGCCAGCCGTCGCCATCCACGTCGCTCCACAAGGCGGAGGTCACCATGCCGACTTCGCGCAACCCCGGCGCCAGCACG
>JBGOXZ010000309.1:0-3962 GCA_041479395.1 Opitutaceae bacterium | reverse complement strand
GGTTCCAGGTATTGACCATGCGACGCAGGTGTTCATTGGGAACGTGGGGCGCCTGGTAGACCGAAAGGAGTTCGTCCCAGCGGGCCTTCACGGCCGCGAAGGCGGCGTCGATCGCGCCAAGGTCGGAGAACTTGTTCAGGATCGCGCGGCCTTTCGTCTTGTTCAGGACGAAGGGCGCGGCGAATTTTGGCAGGTCGCCTTGTTCGACGTAGGCCAGGATGAAGGCAAACGTCTCCTCGGCGCCGGGCTTGAGCACGAGATTGATCTGATGGGCGCCGATCGGATTCCAGCCATAGGCGCGGCTGTTGCGACATTTGCCCTCGAGCACCGCCTGCGGGTCGTGGAGCCCGTGGTGCACGCCCACAAACTGATCGCGCGAGGTGTCGTAGCCGTCGATCCCGCGCGTACACCCGAACAGCGTGTAGTGGTTGCGGCGCTCGCGGTACTCGGTCTTGTGGTAGATGGCCGAGCCCTCGATCTCCACTTCGCCGATGGAGTAGGTGCGCTGGTAATTCGTCATGTCGTTGAGGGCCTCGAAGAAGCAGAATTCGACGAACGAAAAGAGAACGAGTTTCTGGGGCTTGGCGGACCGGTTGCGCACCGCGACCCGCCACACCTCGAGATTCTCGTTCGGCGGCACGAACATCAATTGCTCCACCTCGATGCCGCCCTTGCGGCCGGTGATGCGGGTGTAGCCGAGGCCATGACGGCATTCGTAGGCGTCGAGGATGGCACGCGTGGGTTTCCAGCCGGGATTCCACACGGTGCTGCCCTGCTTCACGTAAAGGAAGCGGCCGTCGTTATCCATGGGGTTGTTGTTGTAGCGGTAACGCGTGAGACGGCGGAGCCGCGCATCCTTCCAGAAGGAGTAGCCGCCCGCCGTCTGCGTGCAGATTCCGAAGAAATCGTCCTGGCCCAGCATGTTCAGCCAGGGCAGGGGAGTGTCCGGGCGCGTGATCACGAACTCGCGGTGCTCGTCGTCGAAGTAACCGTAGGTTGACATGGGAGAGAGGTGTGGCCCGAGGGCGGTTGCGGGAGGGAAGCGGGATCTTGTGGGGGGCAATCGGGAAGTATCCCGGCGATCCGAAAACGATCAAGCCGGGCGCGAAGCCCGGCTTGCGGCCAACGACGGGCGACGGTCAGGCCGTCCGCGCGGCTTTCTTCTTCAGCAGGCTTGGCTGGCCGGCGCGCAAGGCGGCCGACTCCATCGCAAATGCGAAGATGCCGGTGAAAAGCAGATCACTCGCCAGCGTGTTGCGAAAGAAAAGAAGCGTCGGAGGAAATTCGGGGTGGCCGACCGTCATCGCCTGCCACCAGCCGGCCAGCGTCTTCGCATAAAAAACGTCCCCCAGGAACGAGGCCGTGTTGGTGGCGAGGTAGAACAGCAGCGCCCCGCCGAGGCAGCCCGCCGTGAGATTCAGCCAGCTCTTGCGCTGGGCGACCATCCAGCCGAGCAGCAGCGCCGCCGCAAAGCACACGGTCCGCACGAGCACCCCACCAAGATCCCACGTGTAGCCGAAATGCGTGGCGTGGTAGTGGTCGAGGTAAAGATCGGACGCACTCAAGGCGACGAATGGGATGAGCCACATCCAGCGGTTGCGGAAGTAGACGGCGCCGCAAAATGCGAGAGCCATGAGCGGTGAAAAATTCACCAGCTCCGGATTCCATGCTGCGACGATGCGATAGCCCGTGGCCAGAAGAATGAGCGCAATGGCGGTTCTCATGAGTAAAGTGGCGGGATTGTGGAGGTCGCATCCCGAAAGGACAGCAAAAATTATCCGGCCGTCCCGGCAACGAGGCCGCTCGCCTCAGTCCTGGTGGGGTTTCCCCGGGGTGGGCGGCGATGGCGGCTGCGCGCGGCAGAGTTTCAGCACCTGCGTTTCGCGCTGGTTCCCGCGCCTGATCGTCAACGTGACGTCGAGTTCTTCAAAGTTATTGTCGAATGTCGATAACATGGGATCAATTGAACCCTGCTGGCCGGGGGCCAGGACGAATTTTTCGGGGCGGGGCGCAAAATTGCCGAGCAACGAGTTCACATCAGCGATGGCCAGCGCGATGGTTTGGGCACTCTTGTTGGCGATGGTGAAGGTCAGCGCCAGGCGGGGGGGCAGGATGTACTGGTAATTCACGCGGCCGTACATCTCCTCGATCTCGGCTGATGAATAACTGTTGGCCCCTGATTCAAAGGGGGCATCGGCACGGTCAGGATAATCAGATGGTGGTGATGACGATTCCTGCCACCGCCCCCGGTGTCCTCCGGCATGCGGCCTTCCCCCGGCGGCGTCCGGTCCGCCGTCTGCCTTTCGCAGGCGCACGGAGGGACCGAGCCAGGCCTGCACCTCGAGGGTGCCGTTCCCGTACGCGGCCGAGGCGGTCAGGAGGGGCTGGGGCGGGGGTACTCGCTCGAGCAGTCTTTTCTTGTCTCCGCGTTCCGTGGCGCAGGCCGTGAGGCCGACGATGGCGGTCATGGTGAGGATCAGCAGGGCGGCGGAGCCGCGCCCGGCGGGCTGGCCGGTTTGCCGGCGGGGCGGCAGGGCCCGGGAGGAGAAAGGCGAGCGCGTGAATTGCACGGAGGTAGTTTTGCGGACTTCTCCGGCGCGGTGCAACACCGGTCAGCGCCACACCAGACGCGATCAGGCCGGCGCCGGGCGTTCGCGGGAAACGCGGCTGGGCGTGCGAACCACCCGGTTCACCGGGGTCCCGCCGCCGCCTTTTTCGCATGACAACGCGGCGGGGGCGCATTGTGATCGCCCTCCGCCCGCAGCACGGGCTGCGCGCCGTTCGTCCCCCCAACGACCTCAACCGTGTCTTCCTTGCGTGCCATTTCGCCTCCCGCCCGGGAACCCGTCACGACTGATCGAGAGGTGCTGCTCGCGGTGGAGGATCTGCACGCGCATTTCTTCACCGACCACGGTGAACTGCCCGCCGTGGACGGCGTCTCGTTCTCCATCAAACGCGGCCGGACGCTTGCCCTTGTCGGCGAATCCGGCTGTGGCAAATCGGTCACGGCTTACGCGATCCTCCGGCTCGTCCCCAAGCCGGGCCGCATCGTCCGGGGACGAATGGTCCTCTACTCCCAGCGGGCCGGCCCGATCGATATCGCCGGGCTTGGTGAAAGCGACGATCGGCTCTACCAGCTGCGCGGCGGGCTCGTCAGCATGGTTTTTCAGGAGCCGATGACGGCGCTCTCGCCGGTGCACACGGTGGGGGACCAGATTTCCGAAGCCATCCTCCTGCACCGGGAGGTGACGGCGGCGGAGGCGCGCCGCATCGGCATCGACATGCTGAAGAAGGTTGGTGTGGCCGCACCGGAGCGCCGCTTCGACCAGTATCCGCACGAGATTTCCGGCGGCATGCGGCAGCGCGCCGTCATCGCCATGGCGCTCGTCTGCCAGCCCGAACTGCTCATCGCCGATGAGCCGACCACGGCGCTGGATGTGACCACGCAGGCCCAGATCCTCGGCCTGATCCGGTCATTTCAGCAGGACACCGGCTGCTCGGTTCTGCTGATCACGCACGATTTTGGCGTCGTGGCGCAGACCGCCGACGAGGTCGCGGTGATGTATCTCGGCCGCATCGTCGAGCATGGGAACGTGCGCGACATCCTCAAGCGTCCCGGTCATCCCTACACCCAGGGATTGCTGAAATCGTTGCCGAGCTTGAACGCCAGCGGCCGCCTGGCCGCCATTCCGGGGATGGTGCCGTCGTTTGCTGCCATTCCTTCGGGTTGCGGCTTTCATCCCCGTTGTCCGCACGCCAGGACGGGCCTTTGCGACGTCGGCGGGGCACCGGCATTGCGCGCCCTTGCGCCGGGCCATGCCGTCGCCTGTGTCCGGGCGGAGGAGATTGCGGCCGCAGCCGGCCATGCCCCGTGAGTTGCCATGGATTTGACTGCGCCCGCGCCCCTGCCTGCCATGCCTCCCGGTGATGCGACGGAGCCTCTCTTGAGTGTGCGGCATCTG